>JAFSXR010000021.1 GCA_017443985.1 Synergistaceae bacterium | reverse complement strand
TGCTGTAACATGGAAAACGCCGGGTAATAATTCGCCTGCGATTTTGTACATGTTAGGGATCATTAATAAAAGTCCCTGCGAAGCTGTGTAAGTGCTTGCTAATGCTCCGGCTGACAATGCGCCGTGACAGGCTCCTGCTGCTCCTGCTTCGGACTGCATTTCAGTAACCTTTACGGTATGACCGAAAATATTTTTGCGTCCGTGCGCGGCCCATTCGTCAATATGCTCGGGCATAGGTGATGAAGGCGTAATAGGATAAATTGTGGCCATCTCGGAAAAAGCGTATGCGACGTGAGCGACTGCCTCGTTACCGTCCATAGTTTTCCAATTTCTTTTGAATGCCATGAAAGAAAAAACCTCCCTCAATAAAATAAAAAATAAATCGAGAAAATCTATAAATATATGCTTTACGTATTCTACTACAAAAAAATTAAAGAATAAAATAAAATAAACATACTGAATTTAATTCAACGAGGGAGGAAAAAAATTTTATGCTCGAAAAAAAATTTGAAGAGTACATTTCAAAATATCCCGAAAAAAATTGCTTGTGGTTTAACGGCGAGTGGTGGACTTCAAAAAAATTTGAAAAGCTCGCCCAAGAATGCACGGAAGTTTTAAGGGCTTCGGGATTTTCCGAAGGCCAGAGGCTTGCCGTTCTCGTACCTAACAGCCCGATGGCTTTAGCCTTGATGTACGCGGCGTGGAAGCTCGGCGGAGTTTTTTGTCCGCTCAACGAAAAGACCGGCGAAATTTCGTTAATAAAAACGCTGAAGTTATTACAGCCTTTCGCGGTCGCTCTTTCCGAAGGGGTTAAAAAAGAACTTGAGGACGCTTTGAATAAAAATAATTTTCACTGCGCGAGATTTAACTTTGAAAAAATCACGGGCAATGAAAATTTTACGGGCGTTACTGCTCCTGCTGATGAGCTTGATAAAAAATTAGCCGTAATCTTTTCAACGTCAGGGACGACGGGCGACCCTAAGGCCGTGCCTTTAACCCACGAAAATATTTTAGACAACGTTAATGCCTGTCTTGAGACGCTTGTCGAATTAACGCCTGAAAGGTCTTTGTTGAATGTCCTGCCGAATTTTCATGCGTTCGGCTTCACTGTGTGCTGCGTGCTGCCGTTCGTGCTTGGAGCTTCGCAGGTGCTTGTTACAAGTTTCATGCCTCCCTCGAACACTCTCAAAGCTATCGAAGAGGCCAAGCCCGATGTTTTATTGCTTGTGCCTACGATGTTTAATTTTGCCGTGTCAATGCTCGAAAAGCAGGGCAAAAAATTATCGTTCGTAAAAATTTTAATAGCGGGCGGAGACAAATATAATATTAAAATGGACGACAGAATCACGGCGGCGTTCGGCGTGCAGTTAATCGAGGGCTACGGGATTACGGAATGTTCGCCGGTCTTGTCAGTCAATCCGACTCCTGCTGTGAGAAAACTCGGAACGGTCGGGCCTGCGCTGCCAAGATTTGAACTTCAATTAAGAAGCGAGAGCGGAGAGTTATTAAAAATTCCCGGCGAGGGCGTTTTATGGGTGAAGGGGCCTTCAGTAACTCCGGGCTATTACCATGCGGACGAATTGAATCACGAGAGATTTCAGGACGGCTGGTTCAACACGGGCGATTATGTCCAGATCGATGAGGACGGCTATATAAAAATCCTTGACCGTGTAACGGATATTATTATCGTCGGTGGCTTCAACGTCTATCCTCAGGAAGTCGAAGCAATTTTAGCCGAACACCCGGCAGTTAATACTGCTGTCGTCGTCGGTATGCCGAACGACATCAGCGGCGAAGTCCCTAAGGCTTTCATAATGAGAAACAAAGACGCTGAAGTAACGGAGAGGGAATTAATTAACTTCTGCAAGGCCAGACTGTCTCACTATAAAGTGCCGAGAAGCGTTGAATTTGTCGACTCGCTCCCGATTTCAGCGACGGGAAAAATTTTGAGGCGCGTACTGCGTCAGAAAGAACGGGAAAAATAATATTGTGATAAAATAATGGTGGTGGTGAGGGAGCTAACCGCCATCAACTAAATTATAAAACCCGGCCCTAGTGGCCACAAAATCTATCCCATAATAACAGGATAATCTTTAGCAACCAATAGATCGCAGCGGCAATGTGTCCGATCCAGGGGAGGATTGAACGCCGCTGTTTTTTTCGGGCTTTTTTAAGACCTTTGCCTTTTTCAACAGAAGGCATGATGTCTTCACCTCGATTCTACAGGGCGGCTCCCCGTTTGACCGATGAGCCCTGCTTCTCACCCGGGACTCCCTCGTAGAAAATATTATAGCAAAATCATATAATAAAACATTATGAGTACAGACTTAGGAGTGAAAAATAAAATTGAACAACTTTGATAAAAAAAGGCTAGAAGAAATTATTATCCCTAATCTTCAAGCGCGTTATGACAAAAAAAGTTTCTGGTTTGACGGCGAATGGAACAACGGCAAAGATTTTTTAGAAATAATTGACAACTGCGAAAAAGTATTAAAGGCCGCAGACTTTTCAAAAGGTCAAAGGCTTGTCGTCATGTTAAAAAATTCTCCGCTAATTCCTGCTCTGTCTTTGGCTGTATGGAAGCTCGGCGGAATTTTCTGCCCCCTCAACGAAAAAGCCGGATCAATTTCTCTAAAAGCCACACTGGATTTAATAAAGCCCTTTGCCGTGATAACAGAGCATGAAATCCCGGAGCTTGAAAATTTATGGCCGTGCATTACGTGCAGTATTAACGACAGAACTTTGAAAGATTTTACGGGAAAAACCCAGCCCCCCGAATCGGAAGAATACGCCGTCATTTTTTCAACGTCAGGAACTACAGGAAATCCAAAGGCCGTGCCTTTAACCCACAATAATTTAATCAGCAACTGCAAAGCTACAAAAGAAACCGTTTATCCGTTAAATGAACACGACACATTTTTAACAGTCCTTCCGAATTTTCATTCATTCGGCTACACCTGCGCGACCATGCTGCCGTTATCGATCGGCGCGAAAATTGCAATCGTTCCGTCATTCCTTCCGCCTCAGCAGACAGTCAAGGCAATAATTGAAGCTCCGACTACTATCATGTATATAGTTCCGGCTATGCTTTCATTTTTGTTGATGTCAGTTGAAAAAGGCAAATTGAAGCCGGAATTTTTAGCAAGCCAGCGCGTTATCTGCACGGGCGGCGACAGATTGAGCCCTAACGTTCATAAACAGGCGTTAAAACTTTTGGGCCGCGACGTCATGGAAGGCTACGGACTTACGGAGACCTCGCCTGTGCTTTGCATGAACCACGACTGCGAGACACAGCACACGGGAACTTCAGGACCGATAATTCCGGGCTACGAATATAAATTAAAATCACGCGACGGCGAAGAATTACCGCGAAGCGAGCGCGAAGGCGTTTTATGGGCAAAAGGACCTTCAATAACTCCGGGTTATCTGCATGCGCCTGAAATCACCGCTGAAAGATTTGACTCTGAAGGATTTTTCAACACCGGCGATTATGTTCGCTTCGATGATGACGGCTACGTGAGTATTCTTGACCGCGTAACGGATATTATTATCGTTGGAGGCTTCAATGTTTATCCTCAGGAAGTTGAAAAAGTTTTGTGCGAGCACCCTGCCGTTCATGCGGCTGTGGTAGTTGGCGTTCATCACGACATTAACGGCGAAATCCCTAAGGCTTACGTTCAATTAGAAGAAGGCGCGGAAACAACGGACCGCGAAATAATTAAATTTGCCAAAGCTAAGATGGCACACTTCAAAGTTCCAAGAAGCGTAGAATTTGTAACGGAGTTCCCGGTTTCAGCAACGGGAAAAATTTTGCGCAGAGTCCTCCGTGAAAGGGCGAGGGATAATTAATTTCCAAGCGCGGCAAAATCCTGACGGCGGTCAATGACTTTGATCCCGTCAGTTAATTTTTTTTATTTTTTATATCGGGACCTCTCAAAAAAAATTACGCTTCTTATTTTTTTAATCAGCTCTGTATAATTTCATGAGTGCTGAAAAAATTAAAACTTTTTGTAGCCCCCATTGTAGTCCCCAAAAAATTTTCTCTCTGAATTTTTTTATAAAGTCTGGATAAAAATATTTTAGCATAAAAATTTTTTTCTTCAGATAATCTTCACATGAATGTTATATAATTTGCAGCAAGAATTTTAGAGAGGCTGTGAAAATTTTGAACAGAAAAATAATTTTCGCTCTTGCGATAATGATATTTTTTGCTTTGCCTGTAACTTCGTTCTCTGCTGAAAATTATGATGACGGAGATGTGATTGTTGTACTGAAACCTTCTGACAGTTCGCAGGGCGAAGTAGTTTCGTCTGCTTTTCGTGTTGCTTCTTTTGCTGCATCTTCAGGAGCGTGGGTAAAAAAGACGTATCCTGACCAGTTCGGAGCAGACGGTGAGGTTTACGCGCTGCTTCACTCTGACACGAAGGACGCTAGAGAATTTGCTGAAGAATTAAAAAATAATTCCGATGTCCTTGCTGCTTCACCAAATTATAAAGTCTATTCAGCAACTCTCCCCGATGAAAGCTCTACAACGATGAATGAAGAAAATTCTTGGGGAATGTTTGCTGTCGGTGCGCCGTATGCTTGGGACTTCAACACAGGGAGTAAAAATGTTTACGTCGCTGTAATAGACTCAGGGATCGATTACACAAACCCCGATTTGATAAATAATATAGACTGGACGTATTCAACGGGAACGGACACATTCGGGCATGGAACTCACGTAGCTGGAGTAATCGGTGCAGAAGGCAACAACGGAAAAGGAACGGCCGGAGTAAACTGGAACGTTAAATTAATTTCCGTAAGAGTCCTAGAGAACGGCTCTGGTACTGTTGAAAATGTAATCAACGGCATCAATTACGTTAAAAATCTCATAAGCAATAATGTGAATATCAAAGCTGTTAATATGTCTTTTGAGACTTACCTCGATGTCGTACCCACTTATGAAAATTTAGTTAAAGAGCCTCTGTGGAGAGCAATGAAAAGTTTAGATTCGCTTAATAAAGCCGTAATAATTGTAGCCGCAGGAAATTACTCACAGACGGTGGGACAGCCAAGCACAAAAGCTCAAGGAAGCATGATACCCGGTGCGGGCTATTATGTTTATCCGGCTTCATATAAGGGACTTAATAACATGATAACGGTCGGGGCAATGAGTAAAGACCAAACGTTAGCGTCCTTCAGCAACAAGGGAGCTGATGTTATCGCGCCGGGTGTTGGTATTTTGAGTACGTATATTCAGTCCTCAACAAGCAATGTTAAAAGCGACGGTGTTGCTCTCTCGTTAATGTCAGGAACGTCAATGGCTACTCCGTTTGTGTCAGGAACTGCTGCGCTGCTCGCGTCAATAGCTTCAAATAATCATAACGTGGACCTGACTGCTTACCAGCTGAAAACAGCCATACTCGGCGGAAGTACGGCAACGGCCAGTGCAGTGAAGACCAGCTCCGGCGAGGGTATTTTCAGCATAGAAAAGGCTGTTGATTTTCAAGAACAAAATATAACAAATGCTTCAGTCATGCCCGCGTCGCCTCAAACGACAGAGTACGATAATTACGAAAGTACTGGAACTTCGGATACAACTAGCAGCAGCACCAGCAGCAGTAATTCTTCTTCGGGCGGCTGTAATTCTGGAATGACGGGAAGTTTAGGCGCAGTGATTTTGTTATTAATTTCTTTTCTTGGCTTTGTTGACAGAAAAGAATTAAGGTAATAAAATAGCACCCGTTTTACTACTGGGGCTGTAGCGCAGTTGGGAGCGCGCGACATTCGCATTGTCGAGGCCGGGAGTTCGAATCTCCTCAGCTCCACCAGAAGATTCAGAAGATAATTCGGCAAGTCCGATTAAGATAAAAAAGACTCGCTAAGTAGGCGAGTTTTTGTGTATTTAGAGTCTGCAAAGCGGTGATGACAATAATTTTGTCTCATCTCAAAAATTTAGAAAGAAAGAATTTTTTATAACTGCTTCTACAAAACAAAAAGTTTTAATTTTTTCATTGCTCATAAAATTTTACAAAGCCGATTAAAAAATTTAGAATCAAAAATTTTTTGAAGCAATGCCGGAAAAGGGAAAAGACAATGCCTAATTTAATAGCAATCGAATATTCAGACTCACAACGAAGACAAATTAACGAAAAATTAAACGAGCTCTCAAAAAAAGGCTGGCCCCTCAATGGAAAATATGAAGCCCAGAATTTCGGAACGTGGGAAAAATTATTTGAGAACGTTATAATGCCGGGCCTGTTCGTTCAGCGTGAAGCGATCGTCATCGAAAATTCCGAGACGCTCGGAGAATTTCCAGAAGGGCTCGCAAATTTGATTGAAGGCGACAATGCTGACTGCGTTTTAATTTTAATCTTTAACTCCGACATAAAAAATCTTAAATCAATAAAGAACGATATAACCATAATAAAACCTGAAGCGGAAATTAAAATCTGGGAGCGTCCAAAGTGGCTTATTAATCTTGCAAAGGAGCAAAAATTTACTCTTGAGCCCGACGCAGCGCAGTTATTGTCCGACAGCATAGAGTCTCAGGAAGAATTAAGAAGCGAAATTAATAAGCTCGCTTTATATTCAGGCGGACGCAGCATAAAAGTTGAGGACGTTGAAAATCTTTCTTTTGACGAGGGCGGAAGGTCGTTATTAGTTTTTCTTGACGGGATCTGCGCCGGAAATTTTTCTGACGTTTCGAGGGCCTTGAAATATTTACGCAATGACCCATCTATTTTGCCGACGCTCACTGCTCTTGCGAACAGACTGCGGCCTGCGTTGATGCTCTCGTGTTTTAACGGCAGCTATTCCGATGAAGTTTTGAAAATTCTCGGAACAAAAAGCTACGCCGCTAAAAAAGCTTACGGAGCATTAAAAATTTTCGGAGCTGAACGAATAAAAAGTTTTATGGCTAAGGCTGCGCGTCTCTCATACCTTGAAAAAACAAATCTCGCTGAAGGCTGGCAGGGATTCGAGTTAATAATCTGGGAATTAATGACGAAAATCTAGTATATGAAGAAATTAAAGACAAATAATCATTTATGGAGGTTTTCAACAATGAATCTAACGAGCGAAAAAGGCTTTACACTCGCCGAATTTTTAATCATAATTTTTCTAATGGGAATTTTAAGCGTTTTTATCGTAGTGTCAAGTGCCAAAGCAACAGCTTCTCAAAAAACTACTGCGGTGATACGCGGTCTTGTAGATTGTAAAAGAGCTGTTGTAGCTTATTATACTGAAGACTCTGATTCAGAAATCATAAAGCAGAGCGGCACGGACGGGATATATTTTAATATCGTGAACAGGAACGGGCAAAAAGCTCTGGAGTGTTTTATCGACTGCGGCGAGACTGATGCAAATTTTGAAAAAAAATTACTGCGCGGTCTTGCACAGCACGCAAAGTCATTAAAACTTTATAAGAGTCTGGAAATTTTGAGCGAGAGCAATTTAATTTCAGCCGATGATGAAAAAATAGAATCCCCGATTTATATGCTGCTGCCGGAAATTTCAAGTAATGAAGGCGCAAATCCGGCAGCATGAAAAAATTAATACGCTAACTTATAAATTTCTAAAACATCTTCAGGCGCGAGAGCCTTCAAGACTCCGAACGTCTGACCCTCTTCGGTTTGCAGAGATATTGCCGGCTCAGGTATTTGTAAGGGTAATTCAAAATGAACTATAAGGTAATTGACAAAGAAAAATACTATAGAAAAGGTGTGTTCCGTCATTTCACGGAAGACTGCAGGTGTTCGACCTCAATAACAGCGAGAATCGATGTGACAGAACTCGCCACACATTCAAAGAACACAGGGACGAAATTTTATATCAATTTCCTGTATATTCTTTCAAAAGTTCTGAATTCACGCGAAGACTACAGGA
>JAFSXR010000020.1 GCA_017443985.1 Synergistaceae bacterium | reverse complement strand
ATATCTGCCCCGTGATACAGTTATAAAAATAAAAATCGGCGACAATGTAAAAGCCGGTTTAACATGTATAGGAGTGATAGAGGATTGAGAATTTTTTTGAGGATACGCAGAAAAATGAGCGCGAATGGAGGTAAAAAACTTTTGTGTTTCCGTAACATTCTTCCTAACATGGTAACGAGCGGAAATTTATTATGCGGTTTATTTTCGCTCATGATGACTCTAAACGGAAAATATATCGTGGCGGCGTGGCTCGTATTCTTTGCGGTTTTATTCGACGGCTTTGACGGAAAAGTAGCGAGAATGCTGGGCGGCGGCTCGCAGTTCGGGCTTGAGTTCGACAGCTTGGCCGACCTCGTGAGTTTCGGAGTAGCTCCGTCAATTTTGCTTTATCAGGTTTCTTTGAGAAGCCTCAATCTTTTCGGAGTTGCAGCGTCGTGCTTTTTCGCTCTCACCGTCGCGCTCAGGCTCGCAAGATTTAACATTGTTCATGTTCCTGGACCTTTTCAGGGTCTCCCATGCCCGGCCGGCGGACTCTTTGTCTCGTCGTTCGTAATCGCAAAAATAAATCTGCCTCCTGCGGTCATGGCTTTAATTCTTTTTGCTGTCGGCTCGTTAATGATTTCGAGCATTCCTTACGCGAACATGAAAAAATTAACGAAAAAGACGGCCGACCCTGCAAAATGTTTCGCACTGTTGTCGCTTTTTGCTTTGTCGTTTGTCTTTTTGAAAAGCTCTGCGCCCTTGTTTTTATTCGCGGTTTATATAATCAGCGGCCTTATAAAATTCGATTGGGGACAGTGGATATTAAAGCCCGAAGCAAGAGAGGAAGTAGGAGCTAGGAGTTAGGAGTCAGGATTTTTTTAACTTCCTAATTCCTAATTTTTTAACCTCTCGGAGAGTCTCGTATTTCTTTCAACAATTTTATTATTCATCACGGCAATATAAATCGCTTTTCTTTCGCCGACTATTACCAAACCCTTTTTGGCTCTCGTTACGCCCGTGTATAATAAATTTCTTTGAAGCATAATATAATGCGATGTCATTATGGGAATGATCACGTAAGGAAATTCGCTGCCCTGCGATTTATGAATCGTGGTCGCGTAGGCCAGGACAAGCTCGTCAAGTTCCGTTGAGTCATACGGCACTAAATGCTCATCAAAATTTACGACTATCTCATTATTTTCCGGGTCAATCTCTGAAATAAATCCGATGTCGCCGTTAAAAACAAGTTTGTCATAATTATTTCTTATCTGCATAACTTTGTCTTGAACGCGGTACGCAATGCCGAAATGTTTTACGCTGGTCTCTGTTACTTGAGGATTCAACGCGGCCTGAAGACGCTGATTAAGATTTATTGCGCCGATCGGGCCTCTTCTCATGGGCGTGAGAACTTGTATGTCTTGGGGGTTTATATTCTGAGCCGGCAAAATTTCAGCGCATAACTCTACAATCGTATCTGCAGCTTTTTCTGTTTCTTCTTCGGGGACAAATAAAAAGTCAGAATTATTTTGAGGCAGATAAGGCATCTCGCCCCGATTAATTTTGTGAGCGTTCGTTACAATTCTGCTCATCTGTGCCTGCCTGAAAATTTTTTCAAGCCTGATGACCGGGACCGCGTCCGACTCAATAATATCGGACAAAACTTTTCCCGCGCCGACGCTCGGAAGCTGATCGACATCGCCCACAAGAATTACAGTCATGTTATCCGGCACGGCCTTCAATAGACTGTTCATTAATATTATGTCAATCATGGAACACTCGTCCACGATTAACACGTCGCCTTCGAGGGGCTTTTTGTCATCTTGTTGAAAGCCCTCGCCGGGTTTCATCTTGAGGAGGCGGTGAATCGTTTTAGCTCCCATTTTCGTAACTTCCGACATTCTTTTAGCGGCCCGGCCTGTCGGTGCGGCGAGTAGTATTTTTGCTCCGGCTTCCTTGTAAGCTCTGATAATTCCCAGCGTCGTCGTGGTCTTACCAGTGCCCGGACCTCCCGTTATTACGAGAACTTTATTACGCAGCGCGCTCTCAATAGCTTCTAACTGCGTCTCATCGTAACGAATTGTTCCCGAATCAACATCAGCCCATGAATTTATTTCCATGTCAATATAAGTTTTACGCGGAGAGTCAATTAATTTTTTAAGTCGACGGGCCGTGCCTAGCTCCGAATAATAATACAGCGGCAAATAGACAGCGGCCTTGCTGAGGTTTTCATCGTCTCCCTCCGAAGCTTCACAGATAACATCATCGTCATCAATCATTTTTTCAAGAGCATTGAATGCCAATTCCTTAGAGACATCGAGAATTTCTAAAGAAGAATTTATTAAATCGTCCGTGTATGCAAAGCAATGACCGTCGTCAGAAAATTTACCCAGCGTGTATAAAATTCCGCTTCTTATGCGCTCATATCTTTCATGACCGAAGCCGAGTTTTTTTGCAATTTCGTCCGCAGTCTTGAAGCCAACGCCCCACAGCTCGTCAGAAAGTCTGTACGGGTTAGCCTTGACGACTTTGACGGATTCATTTCCGTACTGCTTAAAAATTTTTGTTGCTATGCCGATGGTTACGTCATGAGCCTGAAGAAAAAGCATCATGTTTCTGATTTCTTTTTTTTCTTCCCAGCTTTTTTTAATTTGTTCGAGACGCTTTTTACCGATGCCGGGAATTTTCAAAAGTTCATCGGGAGCTTTGTCAAGAATATCGAGAGTCGCCTTGCCGAATTTTTCTACTATTTTTTCAGCGTAAGACGGTCCGAGTCCTTTTATAAGACCGCTTAAAAATTTTTCTATTCCGTGAAGAGTGGCAGGAAGAGTCTCCTCATACCTTTCAAAATAAAATTGGCGGCCATACTTCGGGTCAACTTTCCATTCGCCGTAAAAAATAAAATTGCCACCTTCCTGAACATCAGGCAGTATTCCCACAGCGGTAACAACGTCATCATAAATGCCGACGCTGCAGCTCAATACCGAGTAGCCGTTGATCTCGTTGTAATATACGATCCGTTCGATAACGCATTTTAATTTTTCCATCTGAAATTTTACTTTGTCTTTTCTCTATAATTTTCAAACTTTTTTAATTTTTGTAAAACTTTCTCCGTGTATAATTATAAAATGAAAAATTGTTAATTGTTTTTGATCCTTATTAAAAATTACGTAAGGGGGACTTACATAATTATGCACGGTACTATTTGGGCGTTGGTGCCTTCGTTCTTTGCGATAGGCTTGGCGCTGCTGACAAAAGAAGTTTATTCTTCGTTATTTCTTGGAATTTTATTAGGAGCATTATTTGCCGCAGATTTTAATATTGTCAATGCTTTTAACGTTGTCGTAGTTAAGGGCTTGTCGTCCTCTGTCTCTGAACTCGGCGGAATAATCTGCTTCCTGATTATCTTGGGAATTTTAGTCGGGCTCATCAACAAGTCGGGGGGAGTCAGGCTTTCGGGCGTTGGGCTGAAAAAAATATTAAATCCCGTGTCGGAGTACAGCTCGCAACGTTTATATTAGGGATTTTAATTTTCATCGACGATTATTTCAACTGCCTCACCGTCGGTTCGGTCATGCTGCCCGTTACGGACAGAGCAAAAATCTCGCGTGCAAAGCTGGCATATTTGATTGATGCAACGGCTGCCCCCGTCTGTATGATAGCTCCGATTTCGTCATGGGCCGCAGCAGTATCGGGAGTTGCCAACGATTTAGGCACAGGAGTTACAGGAATACAGCTCTTCATCAAGGCCATACCCTATAATTTTTATTCGCTCTTAACGTTTGTGTTCATTATTTCTATTGTCCTTATGAAATTTGATTACGGCAAAATGAAAACCGCTGAAATAAACGCGCAGAGCGGCGAAGATTTAGGAGCATTAAAGGGCTCTGAAACTACCGCAGGAAATTCCAAAGGAATGATTATCGACTTAGTACTGCCCGTCTTGGCATTAATAATCGTCGTGTTTTTTGCAATGTTATACGCCGGCGGATATTACGGCAAAACTGACTGGATAGGCGAGGAAAATATCGGAAACTTAATCGGGGCATTCGGCGACACTAACGCCATGATAGCCCTTCCGTGGGGAGGTCTCGCCGTTTTATTGTGCTCGTTTGTTTATTTTATACTTAGAAGGACGATAAAGTTCAAAGAGATGGGCGACTGCATACCGCAGGGCTTTATAGCTATGGTGCCGTCAATTTTGATATTAATCATGGCTACGACGTTAAAGACTATCACATCGAATTTAGGCGCGGCGCAATTCGTTCACGATCTCATGCTGGGAGCATCTGCAAGTCTCTATAGCCTGTTGCCCGCAGTAATTTTCCTTGTTGCCATAGTTCTGGCCTTCGCTACGGGAACATCATGGGGAACGTTTGGAATTTTAATCCCGATAGTAACGGCAATTTTCCCTCATGACAGCGAATTATTAGTCATCGGAATTTCAGCCTGCTTGGCCGGAGCGGTCTGCGGAGATCACTGCTCGCCTATTTCAGATACAACGATCATGTCATCAGCCGGAGCTCAGGTTGAACACGTCGAACACGTTGCTACACAGCTTCCCTACGCTGTAACAGTCGCGGCGGTCAGCTTCGTAACGTATATACTTGCCGGGTTCATAAATAACTGGGTCGTGTGCTTGGCTTTTGGAGCGGTCTTAACTGTGGTAACGCTGGCATGTATCAAAAAAAGAACAGCGAATTAAAAAATTTTTGCTGATATAATTTTGAGCGGAGCTTATAAATTTTTAAGTTTCGCTCTTATTTTTTCAAAAGGAATTTATTTACAAAATGATTAAAGTAAAAATCTGCGGCATATGTCATGAACTTGAAGTAGGGATAATGAATGAATTAATCCCGGATTATGTCGGTTTTGTCTTTCTTCCCAAGAGCCGTCATTTTATCGCGCCCGAACACGCCGGCCTTCTGCGTTCAAAGCTCCGCAAGGGTATTCAGACCGTAGGAGTTTTTGCGAACAGTTCTCTAAAATCCGTAGCAATGAGCGCCGAAGTCGCCGGACTTAATTTAATTCAGCTTCACGGCGACGAGACAGGCGAATATATAGCCGCGTTACGCGAATATACGCGCTGCAAAATTATAAAAGTCTATAAAGTTGCGAACAAAATCGACGCTGAAAAAGCTATGTACTCTACGGCCGATTATGTCATGCTCGACGGAGGCAGTGCAGGCGACGGAAAAATTTTTGACTGGTCGTTAATCGGAAAACTTCACAGAAAATATTTTTTGTCAGGAGGACTCACGCCTGATAACGTCGAGCAGGCTCTTGCTCTCGCATCACAGCCATATGCACTGAACGTCAACTCAGGCGTTGAAGCTAACAAGACTAAAGACTACAGAAAAGTCATGAAATTTATTTCAAGCGTTAGAAATTTCAAAGGCCAAAAAGCAGTTTCAATGTAAAGCAGAGCTAGAAACTTTTACCGCGCAAGCTCTGCTACAGTCTCAACGTGAGCCGTCTGCGGAAACATATCGAACGCTTTAATTTTTACAAGCCCGTAGCCATGTCCGCAAAGAATTTTACAGTCGCGTGCAAGCGTCGCCGGATTGCATGACACGTAAATTATTTTTTTCACGCCGAATTTATTTATAGCTTCTAAAACTGAACGCTCACAGCCGTCTCTCGGAGGGTCTAAAACTACAGCATCGTAATTATTTTTCAGGTCGTTTATTATTTCTTCAGAGCGTCCGCAAAGAGCATTGACATTTTCAAAATTATTCGCGCTCAAATTTTTCACGGCCATTCTCACTGCTCCGCGCCATTCTTCAACGCTCGTAACGTTCCCGGCCTTTTCAGCAAGGTAGCAGGTCAAAGACCCCGTGCCGCTGTAAAGCTCTAAAATATTTTCCGCTCCTTCGGCCAAGCTCGAGGCATAAACAAATAATTTTTCAGCCTGCCCGGTATTAACTTGAAAGAACGAAGCTGTATCGAACATTAATTTATATTTTCCAAGCCTTTCAGAAATTATCCCTGAGCCTAATAAATTTTCGGTGTATGTTCCTAAAATCACGTTGCCTGGCTTTGAATTATGATTTATTGTTAGAGTGTCGGGCCGTGCGGAATTTCCGAGACTTGCCAGAGCCTTTACGCTTCTTGCGGATAATTTGCCGTTGATTACGAATGACAATAAACTCTCACCCGTGTTAATTCCCGTCCGAGCTATTAAGTGTCTTAATTTGCCTTTATTCTCGCGTTCGTCATAACCGTCAAAAGGGAATTTATTTTTAGGATTTTCGAGGCCGTCTAAAATTTTTCCGTAGATTTCATTTAATTTTTTTGCGTTGACGGGGCATTGACGGATTAATTCAAGCCTGTGAGTCCCTGCGCGGTAGAAGCCCGTTATTATTTTTCCCTTGAAATTTTGAACGGGGAAGGCAGCTTTATTTCTATAGCCCCAGAAATCAGGCGAAGGCTCGCAAGTTAATTTTTCAAATAATTCAGGCTTAAAGCCTCCCAATCTCGTCATAGCGTCGCGGACTATATCGGCTTTTAATTTTAATTGCGTTTCATAGTCGGCGTGTTGAAGCTGACAGCCTCCGCAGTGTCCGTAATATTTGCATTTTGGAACGGCCCTGCCCGATGAATTTTTTATGATTGAAACAGTATCGGCGATTGAAAAATCTTTTTTACGTGCAACGATTTCGGCCTTGACAGTCTCGCCGGGCAGTGCACCATGAACAAACACAACGCCTTTTGAAGTTCGCGCTATGCCTGCCGCGTCCGTTGAAAGAGCCGTGATATTTAATTCTAAAATTTCTTTATGGGTCATTTATTTTTTTGTCCTTTTATTAAATGTTACCAGCTTTCGCCTAATTTTTCCAATTCATATTGGGCGTAATCATTTCCCTGCATGGCGGATTTTCGATACCATTTGACAGCTTCGGCCTCATTTTTTTCAACTCCGTAGCCGTCGTAATACGCATCTGCAAGACATAATTGAGCGTAATCATGCCCCTGTTCTGCGGCTTTCAGATACCACTTAAACGCTTCAGAATGATCTTCTTTACCCGCCCTGCCGTCTTCATACATTCCGGCAAGCATATATTGAGCTTCTGCGTCTCCCTGTTGAGCTGAGTTGCTATAGCATTTGAATGCTTTTTCATAATCTCTTTCTTTGAGATATTTTAATCCTAACTCAAATTGAGATTTTGCGTCTGTCAAAGTTTCGTTATGGTTCATTTTCATACCTTCCTATACCTTAATGAAGCCAAACACTTGGGTCAAAAAACATAGCACCTGTTATTAAATAACATATTCCATTTATAATCCAAAGCGGAATAGACCATATGAGCGTAAAAAATCCTACTGGAATACCTAGAATACTTGCCACTAAAATTAGTAGAAGCGAGCCTGAATGTCCTAATTCCATAAGTATTCCCGAAAATTTAGCGGCAATAAATAAAATTACGCCGTATCCTACGGGTATTCCTATAAATACACTTACAAGAAAAAAAATACGCGATATTGCCTCTCCAAGATTATTAAAGGCTGTTCGTCTCTCTATTGGATTTTTTTGTGAATATCTTTTAGGTTCTTCCGCTTTTTGTTTCAATATTCGCAAGCGATCTTGCGCATAAGAACTTCCCTGTTCAGCGGCTTTATGATACCATTTTATTGCTTCTGAAATATCTTTTTTACATTCGCATATCCAACCAAGTGTACCCTGAGCCTCAACATTTCCGTTTTTTGCCTTTTCATAAATTTTATAAGCCCATTTATCTGCTTCGACATAATTTTGAAGACGGTAGTACGCATCAAGAAATAGTTTTTCTAAAGCACCAATATATTCTTGTTCAGCGGCTTTATTTAACCATTTACGCTCTTCTACAACATTAAAATAAACTTCTCCATACATCTTACCAAGCCAAAACTGAGCTCCAGCATGTCCCTGTTCAGCGGCTTTATGATACCATCTGAATGCTTCTTCATAATTTTTTTCTTTATAATAATATTCTTTTCCTAAGTCAAATTGCTCTTGCGCGTCTGTCGGGCCTTCTTCTTGATTCTTAGCTTCTAATTGTCTTTTAACTTCTTCGGCTTTTTGTTGAGCCTCTTGTAATTTTTTCTGAGCCTCTTCAGCTTGTCGTTGTGCTTCAACTTGATTTTTTGCCTCAACGATTTTCTTTTGCGCTTCAGCTGCTTGCCGTTGTGCCTCTTCTAATTGCCGTTTGATTTCTTCCGCATGTTGCTGGGCTTCTTTTTGCTTTTCGATTTCGGCCTGCTTACGAGCCTCTTCCTGTTTTCGCGTTTCCTCTAAATTTTTACGGGCTTCCTCAATTTTTTTGAGTTCCTCTTCGCGCTTTTTTGCTTCGGCTTTAAGGCGTTCTTTTTCCTGATGTAAACGTTCTTCGGCTTGACGTTCAGCTTCAGCTTTCAATTTTTTTTCGTCTTTTTCTTTAATTTGTGCCAGACGCTGAATTTCTGATAATATTCGTTCCTCGTCAAGTTTTTGCTCTTCGGATTTTTCCTCGTTGCTGTCCTTCTTAAAAAAAGAACGTGCGCCCGGAAATAACCGCCAAAAAACAGCGAACAACACAAGCACAACAATTTCGACACCGAAATTTTTTACTCCGTTAATTATTATTTCAATTAAAGTTTCCATAACTTAATCGCTATTTTCTTGAGGCTCATTATTATTTTCTGTTTCTTCGTTTTTGACGACTAATAACTCTTCCTCTTCATGATTTTCGTTATTCGCCTCTTCACTCCTGCCTGCCGTTGTATGTCCTTCCCACTCAAAATTTTCACCGAGATAGAATTTGCGTGCTAATTCATTGCTGACGATTTCATCAGGAGTGCCCGATAAAAATATCGCTCCGTCATGAATTAAATATGCCCTGTCAGTAATTGAAAGAGTTTCACGGACGTTGTGGTCAGTTATTAAAACTCCGTAGCCCTGCTCCTTCAAATCCTGAATCATTGATTGAATATCGGCAACGGCGATCGGGTCAATGCCGCTGAAAGGCTCGTCAAGCAAAATAAATTTTGGCTTCAGCGTCAAAGCTCTGGCAATTTCAACGCGCCTGCGCTCACCGCCTGAAAGCGAGTAGCCTTTAGTGTCGGCTATGTGAGTTATTTTGAACTCGCGCAGTAATTCGTCCGTCAGTTCGTTCATGTAACGCCGCTGTCCTGTTTCTTCCCAGACAAGATTAATATTTTCGCGCACAGTTAAATTTCTGAATACCGAAGCCTCCTGCGGAAGATAGCCGATACCGGCGCGGGCGCGTTCATAAACTGCTAATTTAGTTACGTCCTTGAAGTCAAGAAAAACGCTTCCCGAATCGGGCTTAATCAATCCGACTATCATATAAAACGAAGTTGTCTTTCCTGCGCCGTTGGGGCCGAGCAGTCCGACGACTTCACCGGCATTAACTGACAAAGTTACTCCGCCAACAACGAGACGGCCGTTATATTCTTTTCTTAAATCCGAAGCTGTCAGGGTGTTCATTTATTTCTCCGTCTGTCTTTTTGTTCGTGATCTTGAATTTCTTGAGCGCGTCGAAGATTTTTTCTTGGGCTCTTCTTTTTTAACTTCTTCCTGCTTTTCTTTTTTAGGCTCGGATTTTTTGAAGTTTATATTTTCGCGTGAGAGATCAATCGTAATTTCTGCTCTGTCAGTGCTGACAACGCCGTTTTTCTCACGTGTTAAACCTCCGAGTGCTTCGACGCGGTTTTGAGCAGGAAAATATACAACGGAGTCCGAGCGCAAAGTTCTTCCGCCCTGAACGGCTACAACATGACCGCTCACGACGACGCTTCCGCGCTCAAGAGAGTAAACCGCGTGATCTCCCTTGAGGCTCACTGCGTCGCCCTTAGCTTTGGGCTGGCCCCTGATTGAAATTTTTTTGTCGGCTGTCATTTCCTGAACGTTGCCGTTCATTAACATTCCCTCGACTGAATTTGCGCTGAACGTCAAACCCTGCGAGCTGTCCTCTAAATTTCTGACGTTAGCTAAAATAAATCTTGTGTGAGTGTCCGCAGCATTAGGCTCTTGAAAGCCTCCGACACCGACAATAATTAAGCCGTCCGAGTCAAGTTTCATCGGCCCGTAGCCTCCTCGAACGCCGTTTCTAAATCTGCACGTGGGAACGTCATTGAATGAAAGCTCAAGTTGTCCTGCTTTCAAGTCTATTTTATCGCCCTGCCATTTTCCTGAAGCCGTTATGCCCTTGTCGAAATTCACTTCGCGCCTGTCAACGTTGCCCGACCCTACAGGAGCAGCGACGTTCAAATCTCCGGCCTGTATCGTTACGTTGCCGTCAGCTAAAAAATCTCCGGTCTGAGCATCAAATCTCATTCGGTTTGCTGAAAGAGTCGCGGTGTCGGGCAGATCGTCATCATCAAGCGAAAAAACCGGAGCAGCGGAAAAAAATAACAAAGCAACAACAAACGCTATGATTTTATTTTTTTTATTCATCTCTTGAAAAATTTTCCTTTCTTAACTTACAGCAGCCTCAAGAACGCGCCTGACGTTTTCTTTGCACTCGTCAAAACTTTCTCCGCGATGAGCCTCGTAAATTTTTTCGTCCTCAATGAACATTGAAGGCACGTTGTAATAATTATATTTTTCTGAAATTTCCGGGTGCTGTCTTTCTTCAATCCACTCGATAGAAATATCAGAGTACTTTTCATTTTCGTCCGTTAATTCTTTCAAAGCCTCACGGGCTTGTCTGCAATAGGGGCAGCCCTCAAGATAAAACGCGGTAATTTTTTTCGACATTGTTTATTTCCTCCATGATTGAAATTTTATGTCAGAGTATGTATTTTTTAATAGTATATAATAAACTTTAATAAAAAATTTTTTTAGACAGAGAGGTTTTTGAACTGTGCACAAGTCAATAACGGCTCGTTCGTCGTTCATTTTGATGATTGACATGCAGGAGAAGCTTTTGCCTGCTGTTTTCAATAAAGACGAAGTTATAAAAAATTCCGTCCGTATTCTTACGGCCGCGCACGAACTTTCAGTCCCTATGATTGTAACTGAACAATATCCGCAGGGGATCGGCGCGACAATCCCGGAGCTGAAAAATTTAATCACGGACGACACAGAAATTATGGACAAGGTAGAATTTTCCTGCTGTGCCGCTAAAAAATTCGGGGACGCTTTCTTAAATCTCAGCTTCAATTCCGGCACTAAAGACACTGCAATTTTATTCGGCGTTGAAACTCATATCTGCGTGCTTGCGACCGCGATTGACTTAATCGAAAAATATAATTTGAACGTTGTGATAGCGGCCGATGCTTGCGGAAGCAGAGACGAAAAAAATCACACGCTTGCTCTTGATGCCGCCAGAGCGTTAGGCTGTCTTGTCGTTCCCACTGAGACGGTCGTTTATCATATGCTTGAGAAGGCCGGCACGCCGCTGTTTAAGGCTTTGCTGCCGCTGTTCAAATAAAAATCTTGCGTAACTGGATAAAAACTCACAAGGCTGTAATATTTTTTGCAATTCTTCTCTCGTATTTTTATTTTAGGGGAATTGGAGATCACGGCCTCATAGATAACGTTGAGGGAGTAAACGCTTCCGTTGCTGTTCACATGCTCGGCGGAAAAAATTATTTTTCGCCCAAGATCGGAGAAAATTTAATTGCCGGTTCAACGATGGGAACGTGGTGGATTTTTGCCCTTGCTCTTGAGATTTTCGGCTGGGGAGAATTTGCCGTGCGTTTCTGGTCAGCTCTTGCCGGGCTCGGAATGATTTTAGCGGCGGCACTGCTTGCAGAAAGAAGATCATGGCTTGCCGCGAGCATATGCGCCTCAATGATAATATCTTTCACTGTGTCGCAATTTGCTTCGTCCCACGCAATTTTTTCGTGCCTGACTTCTTTTGCCCTGCTCGGCGTGCTGCGTTCCAAAGAAGAAAAAGACTGGCTGATACTTTCTCACGCGGCCATAGCTTTTGCGTTTATCTTTCACGGCCCTGCCGGGTTATTCATGCCTTTTATAGCGGTGTCGGCTTATTGCGTTCTCTGCGAGGACTTTGAACTCTTAAAAGATTTTTTCACCTGGCCTTTCGGAATAGTAACCGATTTAGTTTTGTCTGGTCTGTATTTCGCGGCTTTAATGGCTGTAAATCCGCAGATAATTTTTTTCATGTTCTGTCAGAATCACGGCTACACCTACGGAGGAATTTTAGGGGCAATAATATTTTTGTTCGCTTCGTTCGCACCGTTTCACGGATTTTTGATTCAGGCGTTAATAGAGATTTTCCCGCACCGTTATCCTGCTGAAAAGTCAGACGAGTTATTTATGCTCATATGGGCAATAACTTTTGCGGCGTATGCAATTTTTTCAGGCGATATTTTAGCTGTATCGGCAGCAGCTCCTGCACTGTCGGCAATTCTAGCGGTAAGGTTAGATTTAT
>JAFSXR010000019.1 GCA_017443985.1 Synergistaceae bacterium | reverse complement strand
CTGCCTTACCACTTGGCTATACCGCCTTGCTACGATGGATAATTTTAATAATTGTTTGTTATTTAGTCAAGATAGAAATTTATTTAATTCATTTTTTTCTTGACGCTTTAACTTTTTTAGCGGCGTTTGAGATCTTTGCTTTCACTGTCTCGACAACATCAGACTTCTGAATTTTTTCGGACGGAATTTTTTTCACGGCCTCTCCGCTTCCGATTAAAACAGCGATTGAATGAAGGCTCGGAATATTCTCGCAGACAATCTTAATAATTGAGATTATCGGAGTTGAAAGCAGCGCGCCGGGTATTCCCCAAATCATTCCCCATAATAATAACGAAAGCAAAATCACAACGGGACTTACGCCCAGCCTGTCGCCGACTACTTTAGGCGTTATTATATTTCCTATCGTAATTTGAATGGCCGTCAGCGAGAGCAAAACTAAAAGAGGCTTGAAAAATCCCGGCGAAAATTGAATAACTGCCATGATGACCGGCGGAATGGTAGCTATTATTGAGCCTACTGTCGGAATAAAATTCAACAGGAATGTTAGAACGCCCCAGCCGGCAGCAAGCTGAACGCCGAACACCGTCAGGACTATCCATGCACAAACGCCCGTAGCAAAACTGATAAGAGCAAGCGTGCCTAAATATCTGCTGACCTGCTCGGAAATTGTCGAGAGAATTTTTTTCACGCGCTTCGCGTTCTGCTTGAAAGCCTTTTCGATTTTATCGTCAAGGTACGGTGCTTCAATCAACATGAACATCAAGAAAACGAACGTCATCACAAATTTACTTGAAAGCGCAATTATCAGCGACGAAATATCTTTTGCGTTGTCCTTCAAAATTCCCATCCAGTTGAAATTTTTTACGGCTTCGGGCGGAACGCTCAAGACTTCCATTAAGTTAGCAGTCCATTCAAGTAATTTATCTGAATAAAGGGCGTAAACGTGTCCAAATTCAACGACCTGTGCTGCAATAAATTTGAATCCTGCAAGCCCGATACATGTCAAAATCGAAAATACGAGAGCCACGTTAAGCCACGCATTGAGCCGTAGGGTTCTCCCTATCTGCACAACAGGCCGCAGCATCTGAAGAATAAACCACGCAATAACAAGAGGAATAAAAACACTGCTCGCTATGTGAAGAACAGAGCAAAGCGCAATAGACGACAGAAAAATCAAGAGGGCAAGAAGCATTTTCATTGAGATGTTTTCATCTCCTGTTCTTTGTTCTCAAATACTAAATCCGAAGTAAATATAAGCACTGCTTTTCGGCACATATCAATCCTTGCAGGCCCAAGATAACGCGAGTCAAAACCGCGAGCAACATCGCTTGTAAGCCACACTTCATCAGACGCAAGTCTAATCGGCAGCGGATACGTTTCTAATTTGTTGCCGATATTGTCCATAGAGAGCACCGCGCTGTGATTAAGAATTTTTCCGGCTGCTATTTCGTAGCCCTCGCTTGAAAGTTCGATTAAGTCGCCGGGTAGTCCCGCTACTCGCTTCAAAAACGGAATGTCTCTGCTTAGTTTATCTTTCCTGCGATAAACGTCGGGCACCCACTCCGTAAATTTGAAAGCCTCAAGCGGAAGTTGAACAACGTCGCCGTAAGTAAATTTATCGTCTGAAATCCACCAGAAACCTAAAGGGACAGACGGGCTGATATTAATCACAATTCTTCCAGTGAAAAACGGAGCGGCCAAAACCGCCCCGATAATAATCACTGAAAGTACAAATTTTCTGTTAAAGTTCATCTTATCTGCGCCAGCTTTTCGGGAAAATCATGTCGCGCTGCACCATCATAACAAACCTGGCACCCGGCCTGATGGTTATGGTCGGCTGCCGTTGCATTTCGCGCTGAATTATCTGCGTCATCACTTCTCCGATGGCAGTTGCAACTCTCGTAGATAAAACGTCTCCGACACTGCGGTTATTATTATTGTTATTGTTGTTGTTATT
>JAFSXR010000018.1 GCA_017443985.1 Synergistaceae bacterium | reverse complement strand
GTTTCGGTTTTTGCCATGAAAGGTTTTGAAATAGCCTTAAAATCCGTCAATCCTTGTCTGCCCGTAGTTGTTTACATGGTCGCAAGCCAAGTTGTAATGTCAGCGCGTGAAATAATTAATAAAGCAAAATTAAACGCAGAACAGCACAACAGAGCAGCAGAATTATTAAAGCAGTCCGTAAAGCTCATGGAAGATTACCGCAAAAAAATGAATGAATATCTTTCAAGTTGCGAATTACAACAGCGCAAAAATTTTGCGGATTTCTTAAACGGTTTTTCTTTTAATCCGTCAACGGGCGAAGGTTATGAAGAGACAGTATCAACGATAAAAAATTTTGCTGAACGTAATAATATAAAATTACAGCATACGGATAGAAATGATTATAAAATGGCTTTATTTTCGGGAGAAAAATTTATTTTAAGATAAAACGACAGGGAGCAAAAGAAATGACAGCAACGACAATAACAAAAGCACAGAAGAATTTATATCAGCTTGTCGAAAATGTTAATGACGGTTATACGCCTGTGATAATTGTCAATGAAAATGAAGATGGAAAAAACGCCGTCTTAATTTCTGAAGAAGAATGGAACTCCATACAAGAGACTATGTATTTATATTCAATTCCCGGCATGGTTGAAAGTATTATTGAGGCAAGAAATGAACCTTTGTCCGAATGTAAAACGTATGACCCGAACAAGGAATGGTAAATGTATCTTGTTAAATTGACAAAACAAGCACAAAAAGATATGAAATTGATTAAACATGCTGGGCTTGAGAAAAAGGTAAAAGAAATCTTGAATATTATTGCTCTAAATCCTTTTCAAACTCCGCCTGAATATGAAAAATTATTATGAGATTTACGGGGCAGTTATTCAAGACGTATCAATATTAAGCACAGACTTGTTTATGAAATTCATGAAAACAATGAAAAATTTTTATCGCCTGATGGAATACCTTATGAGGGTATTATAAGGATTATAAGAATGTGGACGCATTACGAATAAAAAATCTAAAGGAGGAAAAATTTTTATAATGGCATTCGATAAATGGAAAGATGTTCCCGAAGTTCAAGAGGCTTACGGGAAACTTGAAGAATCAGCGCGGAAATATTTTCAGTTAATTTCTTCCGGCACTAACGCAGACAGAGCGGCGGCTCAAAAAGTCTGGTCTGGCATGTCGGCTTCGTACTGGGAAATAGTTTTTGCCATCGTTGACGCGCAGACGCAGAGATCTCCGGCTAGATTAATTTTTGATGCCGAAGAAAAATTATTTATAGATTTAGGCTGCGTGCCGGGCGTGCTGTCTCTCAGCAAAACTTTCGACGTTAAAAAATATTTCGAGACAAAATGCGCTCCCGATATTTTCCCCGTCATGACGTTCTCTGATTACATTGCTGAGTGTTGGGCAATGATTACCGGCAATCCCATTCCCGACCCTGCTATAGGTATGTCGTTAAATAACAGAATAGCGGGATTGAATGAAATGTTAGTGAAAGCTCAGGAAGAACGCAACGAATTTTTCAAAAAAATCGCTTCCGCTTACCCGTCAAAAATTAACGCCAAGCAAACTATTGACATAATGGACGAATTTTTAATTCCGACCATGAAAGTCATTATGCGCGTGCCTGAATACCGCGAGGGCGACGAAGCAACGAGGCAAAAATTAGCACAGCAGAGAAAAGCATATCTCGATGCAGAAAAAAGCATGCTTTTAATGGTCTCGTCGGCAAACAAAAACGAGGAAAAGCCCCTGCCCCTGCCTCAAATCGAAAAATTCACGGCCATTCACGAAAAAACAAGGATCATTGCGAAAAAAATTTTATACTCGCAGATTGACGCGGTGAAAATTGCAAGACGCTCTAAAAAAATCACGGAGAGCTGCGCGGAAATGTCCCCACAGATGAGGCGCGGCGAATTGAAAGCAATGCTGGCCAAGAAGCGCGAATATTTGACGGTCCCGGCGAAAAATGCCCGATGTGATACGTCGCTTTTATGCCAGCCGGACTCAACGCCGATTGACTACGCTAAAGACTATGAAATTTTCCGCGAGTTTAATTCCGGCGACATGGACATGTTCAACGTGCCCCGCGTCAGAATGTACGGAATACCGCGAATTATTTTCGTGCCCGGTCAGGGCTTAGGGACTTATGACTGGTCAGACCATACGCTTTTAATGCCTGCGTTCCCCGTCGGCGGAGAGGACAAGGCCGTCAGTTACGCTCTGGGAACTTTCAGATGGGACAGCGACGAGGACAGGAAATTAAAAACTCCCTACGAGGGCATAAAGGAAAACAAAAAGAAATCTCTGCTCGCTATGGCTGCTTCTTTCTATAAAGATTATTCTGTCTGGATGACAAAAGAGAAACGGGGCTACAGGCTTCTTCCGCGTGAGACGCATAAAGTTTTCATTCAGATGTTCACGCAAAAGCCGGAAGAATAATTTTTGATTTAATAAAAAATGCCGATTAATATTCCCGGCGATTTGCCGGCAGTCAACGTTCTCGAACGTGAAAATATTTTTGTAATGACACAAAGACGGGCAATGTCTCAGGATATCCGCCCGTTAAGAATTTTAATTTTGAACTTAATGCCCACGAAGATTACAACTGAAACTCAATTAGCGCGGCTTCTGGGCAACACTCCCCTTCAAGTTGAAATAGATTTATTGACGATGCGCGGAAGAGTTCCCAAGCATACGCCTATTGAACACATGCTCGCGTTCTATAAAACTTTCGACAGCGTTAAAGACGATTTCTTTGACGGCATGATTATAACGGGTGCGCCCGTTGAAGAATTAGCGTTTGAGGAAGTAGCGTACTGGCCGGAACTCTGCGAGATAATGGAATGGAGCAAGAGCCACGTTCATAGCACTTTTCATATTTGCTGGGGAGCGCAGGCCGGATTGTTTTATCATTACGGGATTGTGAAAATTCATCTGCCTCAAAAATTATTCGGGGTCTTTAGGCATAGAGTTACTCACAAGGGCTCAATTTTATTTCGAGGCTCTGACGATGTTTTCATGGTCCCTCATTCGCGGCATACTACGATAATGAAGCATGATGTGCTGAAAATTCCTGCGCTGAAAATTTTAGCCGAGAGCGACGAGGCAGGACTATATGTCATATCTACGAACGAGGGCAGGCAGATTTTTGTGCTTGGCCATTCAGAATACGACCCGGAAACTTTAGCTCTTGAATACTGGCGCGATAAAAACGCGGGCCTTCCGATACAAATGCCTAAGAATTATTTTCCCGATGATGACGACTCGAAGCAGCCCGTCTGCACGTGGCGGTCAAGCGCGAATTTATTGTATTCAAACTGGCTGAATTATTTTGTCTACCAGCAAACACCCTACGACGCAAGAAATATTAAAGAATTAGGAGTTAGGAATTAGGAGTTAGGAGTTATGAATTTAGATTTTTTTACAGTTGCGTCAAATTTAATCAGCTTATTTTCTTTAATAGCTGTCGGTTATGCCGCTGTTCATTGCGGTATTCTTGATGACCGTGCCATGCCGGTTATGTCCTCGTTCTTGATGAAAATAACTTTGCCCTGCACGATTTTTATCTCATTAGCGCAAAGAGAATACGACCCTGCTTTTCTTAATGACGGCATAATAATAACAATCGCAGGCATTGCGGTTTTTGCAGTGATGCTTTATGCGTCGCGATATATTTCAGCTTTGTTAAAAGTTCCGCAGAATTGTCGCGGAGTTTGGGCTTTTACGGCCACGTTTTCAAATTCCGGCTTCATGGGCTTCCCGATTTCTCTTATTTTATTCGGCGGAAACGGTCTCGCGCTTGCAGTCATGCTGAACATAGCATTTAATATAGTTTTATTCACGGTCGGCGTAATGGAAATAATGAGGGACAACCCTTCGCAGGCCGGCAAAAAAATGGACATTAAGTCAGTAATTTTCAGCGGAATAAATATCGCTACGGTACTTAGTTTAATATTTTATTTCGGCCGCATTATTATTCCCGACACAGTTGCAACGCCGCTGAATTATCTTTCAAACATAACAACGCCGCTTTCAATGACGATGATCGGAGTGGCTCTGGCTCACACTAAAAGCTCTAAAATTTTTAGAAATATTCATGCGTGGACTAATGCTCTGTTCAGTCTGATTATTTACCCTGTAATGCTTTGCCTTTTACTAAAAATTTTTCCGTTGAGTTCAAATCCCTTAGTGGCCGCCGTGCTGGTCTTGGTTGTCGCTATGCCGGCTGCAAGCATAACTGCCGTAGTCTGTGAAATGTATCACGGAAATATAAATTTCGCGGCAAAAGCCATGTTTATTCAAAATTTATTTTCAGTCCTTACAATCCCGTTTATCTGCATGTTAATTTAATTTTTAATTAAGCACTTAAAAATCACGGCTCAAAATTTTTAGAGAGCCTTCTAAAAAATTTGCGATCTTATTTTTTTAATTCCTTCGTAAAATTTTATGTGCTATGAAAATTTTTAAGATTTTTGTAAGTGTAAAAGTAGTTGCAAAAAAACAGCTCCGGTATTTTCCGAAGCTGTCATGCGTTTATTATATCACAGGTGTTTTTTTATAACAAAAAATTATTCTTCAACGACGTATTTAATATCTTTAAGGTGCCTCCACCTTCCTGCGTAGTCAAGCCCGTAGCCGACGACAAATTTATCAGGTATTCTGAAGCCGCAGTAGTCAACTTTAACTTCAGTCTTGCGGCGTTCGTACTTGTCAAGAAGCACGCAGACCTTAAGGCTTGCAGGATTTCTCCCTTTGAGCAGTTCCGTCAAGTGTGCCAGCGTCAGGCCGGAGTCTACGATATCTTCGACTACGATGACATTCTTGCCCTCGATATTTGTCTTGAGGTCATGAAAAATTCTCACGACACCGCTGCTTTCCGTGCTGTCCCCGTATGAAGCTACGGACATAAAATCCACTCTGACATCTAAATCTTCCGGCATCTCTCTGACTAAGTCTGTCAGAAAAAACGACGCTCCGGTCAATATTCCGACAACTACGAGACTTTTATCATGCCCGTTGTCCTTTGCGATTTCGTCGGCCATTTCTTTAACGCGCCGTGCTATTGTGTCGCGTGAAATTATTACTTCTCCTAACTTATAAGCCAAGAAAATTACCTCCCGTTAAAATTCATATTTGCGGCTGAAATTTTCACCGCCCATAATTATAAACTTATTACTTTTTCGCAGGAAAAAATTTCTTCAAAAATTTCGCTCATGTCAACAAGATTTCCGGCCCCTATGGTTTCCGTTACTCCCATTAAATCGGCACATGACTCGGAAATTAAAATTTTGACTCCGGCGGCCTCAAGTTCTTTCAGGCAGTCGCAGGCGGCTGAATTATAAACGGCCAAGTTCACAGCTCCGTTCATCAGGCCAAGAACTTCAGGTTTTATTTTTGACTTAACAAGGGACATTAAAATTTTTTTCATAAAAATATTTTTATATTTTCCCGGTCCGCACGAAATTAAAACGCCCGTCGAATGTTTTATTTTTATATTTATCTCTTTATTGATGTTAATTTCTTTAGGGGTTGAAAGTTTTTCCGGCTGCTGCGTCTGTGCCTGGACAGGCGCGTCAGCTTTGACAATAGGAGCCGATTCAGTTACGGCAATTTCTTTTTCTTCACTCTTACTCTTACGGGAGGTCATTAAATATAAATTTCCGTCGTCATCTTCCAAAATAAAATCAGAAAATCCGAGAGGCTCAAGAAATTTTCTGATCTCTTCAACCTGTATCGGGCCGTCAATTAAAATTTTTAACTCGTTCTCACTTTCTTTGAGAGAACCGCGAAAAAAATTCACGAGCTCCGCTCCATGTCTGCCGAGTGCGTTTAACGTAAGCATTATAAATTTCACCGCCTTTAATTTTTTTGCCGTAATTATAACCCCCATCGCCGTAAAAAAATTTGACTTTTTTAATTAACCTGATAAAATTCTCTGGTGCTCACGAGAGCAAAAAAAATAATGACCTCTTGGGGAATGGTGCAACGGCAGCACGCCTGACTCTGGATCAGGTAATCGGGGTTCGAATCCCTGTTCCCCAGCCAAAAAAATTTTTAGAATACGGAAGAAATTAATCCCCTGTTCAGAATATATACGCTGGACAGGGTTTTTTGTAGTTATGTCCAAAAAATAATTTTAGGAAGGAAAAATTTTTTATGCTGGCTTTCATTGTTCTTTATGCTTTAATTTTAATCGCGCTCGGCGCGTACATTGGCAGAAAAGCGAAAACTGCTTCTGATTTTTTCGTGGCAGGCAGAAATTTTAACTCAGGGCTTTTATTCACAACCTTAATCGCCGCGAACTTGGGCGCAGGGTCAACCGTCGGAGTGGCGGCTCTTGCTTACCGTTACGGGCTCAGCGCGTGGTGGTGGATAGGCAGCGCGGGTATAGGCTCATTAATTTTAGCGTTCATTGTCGGACCGAAAATATGGCGGATTGCGCGTGAAAATAATTTCTACACGTTGAGCGACTATTTAGACAAGCGTTACAGCAAATTTTTTTCAGGGATTATTTCAGTCATGATGGCGGTGGGGACGCTCGCGTTATTCTCCGGGCAGCTGCTCGGCATAGCATGGATTTTAGAGGTTGTCGCCGGAGTTCCTAAGGCTTACGGAGTTATTACGGGCGCGGTCGTAACGACTTTATATTTTGCGGCAGGCGGCCTTTTATCGGGGGCTATGGTCAACATTGTCGAAGTCGCCGTGATTTTGGCCGGCTTCGTCGTGGCTTTGCCGTTTGTATGGAATTTTTCGGGGGGCCTTGAGGGAATTAGAGAGCATATTAAAAATCCTTCGTACTTTGATTTTTACGGCATGGGCAGCACGGCAATAATAGGCTATATTGTTATGCTGGTCCCGTCGTTTTTTATATCGCCGGGCTTAATCGGAAAAGTTTTCGCGGCAAAAGACGAGCGGGCTATAAAAATCGGCACGGCCTTAAACGGTCTCGTTCAATTAATTTTTGCGATTATTCCTGTAATTATAGGCATGGCTGCGTTCGCCTGCTTTCCTGATTTAACGAGGGCTGACCTTGCACTCCCGACCGCCATGAAAAATATGATGCCGTTCTTTGTCGCGTCGATGGCGCTTGCCGCTATTTTTGCTGCTGAAGTCAGCACGGCGGACACTGTTTTATATATGCTTGCAGGCTCTTTGACGAATGATATTTATAAAAGATTTTTTAATCCGAAAATTTCTGACATAAATTTATTGAAACTTTCGCGTGTTGTTACGATTGTCTGCGGCCTTTTAGGAATATTTCTGGCGTTGAGGCTTGAGAGCATTATATCCGCGCTCACTATATTTTATTCTTTGATGAGCGTCTCTCTGTCGGCTCCGTTAGTTTTCGGACTCTTCACGAAAAAAGCTTCAAATAAGGGGGCAGTTTTCGCCGCTTTGGCCGGGATCGCGCTGACGTTATTTATAACATTCTACGAGAGCAGTTCAGGGAGCGTGAATCTTTTTATCGGGACTCTTGATACGGCTGCCCACGTCGTGGATTTTGGCTTTATGAAATTAAATGCCTCGACCTGCGGAATAATTTTTTCATTCGCCGCTATGTTTTTATCTTTGGCAATTTGACTCCACGCTCCCGAAAAGGGAGCGACCTTTCTCCGACGTGAATTAGTTTTGTTTTACTAGAAAGAAAATCGCGATAAAACTTTTCTACAATTTTTTCTACACAAAAAAGAAGAAAAAGAAAAAAGAGTTGTGAAAAGTTTGTAAATTGCGATGAATAATGAAAAAGAAAAAAAATGGTCGGGACGAGAGGATTCGAACCTCCGACCCCCTGCACCCCATGCAGATGCGCTAGCCAGACTGCGCTACGTCCCGTAAAACACAGAATATTTTAGCGCATTTTTTTTATACGTCAAGCCCGCGTTAAATTTCGCGCTGCATAATCACGAAAAACACATTAGGGTCAAACGTTGTCCGCACCGCAAAAATCTCTGAAATTTCCCAGCCGTCCTTGCCGTATTGATTCAATATAGCTTCAAGCTGCTGCGTCTTAGAAGCGGCAGATTTTTCTTTTTGGAGCGCACCCAATGAGCCGAGCGGCACGATCTTATATTCGTAATTGCCTTTTGCACAGGCCGTAAAAGTGAAGCAAAGCGTTAAACAGAGCGCGAGAAAAAATTTTTTCATGTTAGATTCCTCCTTAATTATTTAGTATTGTTGAGAATTACTCCGACACCGACAGCAACTTTATAAATAATATCGATTGTGTCCTTAAGATTGTCTATGTTCTGACGTTCAAGATATTTTACAGGTACTACGATTGTGTCGCCAGGCTCAATTTTTGCAGAATAACCGCGAGGGGCTTTCCACATTTTTGACGACAGCATTGAAGTACTTCGGGTAAGCCTTACGGTCGTTCCGTCGCTCTTGAGCAGATATACGAGTCTTTTATGGGCATTCTTTAACGCGCCGCCCGCAGCCCCGATATAAGCATTTATTCCCATACTAGGATTATAAATATAGCTCGTTGAAGAGTAAACAGCTCCCATAATATTTACGGTTAAAGGCGTGTCGGGTATTCTTAAAACGTCGCCGTCCTGAAGTTCATAATCCCAAGCCGTTCCGATTATATTTTGCGGCGAATCGATTTTCGTAACAATTCTTCCCATTATATCGAGCTCTCTCAGAGAGTCGATTAAATCAATTCTTCGTTGATATTCAGCGTCAAGGGCTGTCGAGCCGGAAGTTGAAGAGGTGTTCTGCATCGACTGGAGCAAATCCCTTTCCATCTGGTCAGCCATTCGATTTAATGCGCGCTTCTGCTCTTCAGCAACTGAAGGACGGGTAAAAATCGCTCCGCGTAAAAATGCCTTTGATGTAAAACCTCCGGCACGAGTGAGCAGATCTGAAAGCCTCTCGCCCGGAAACATTGCGTAAACTCCGGGCTTTTTAACTTCTCCGGCGATTGTAACGCTGATTTGTTTTTTCCATTCAGGAATTACAAGCACTGTTATTTGATCGTTGTCCTCAAGCGTCAAATTATTCATCGGGTCGCCCTGTAACGCCTGAGCAATATTTACCGTAAAGCGTTCGTTCACAGGGCCTTCAAGCGAAGGAGTTACCCTCGTTATTTCAGCAGTGTCTGAAGCTGTAGGCTTTAATCCTCCTGCGCGTTTGATTAAGTCGGCGATTGTTGTACGTCCAGGTGTTATTGCATACGTGCCCGGTTTCAACAGCGTGCCTTCAATCCTTGCGGTTGCGCTCAAGTTGCTAATCGGGAACAATCGAATAATATCGCCGTCATGAAGTTCTGAATTTTCAAGTTCCGATAGGGAACCCTCAAAAGCACTTACATAAGAGTTATTCATTATCCTGAAATATTGAATCCTTCCGGCGAACGTTCTCGCGCTCATTCCGCCGATTATGTAAAGCAAATCCTCCATACGGGTTGTGCCGTTGATCTCATAAATTCCGGGCTTCTGGACTTCTCCTGCAACCCCGACTAACGGCCCCACAGGCGGAATATATATAACGTCTCCTGCTTGAAGTCTTGCGTCCTGAGTTTTATCTCCGCGCATCAACATTGCATACATATCAAAAACCGCTACGGTTTTCGCTCCGCGCTTTAATTCAATTTTCCGCAAACTTCCGTTAGATGCCGGGCCCCCTGAAGCTAAAAGGGCGTTGACTAAAGTTGAGAACGACGAGACAGTATAGGCTCCGGGCCTTCGGGCGTTGCCGGTTACATAGACCATTATCGAGCTTACTTTGCCCATTGATAAATTCATTTGAAAACCCGTGTAGTAACGATTAAGTCGCGTATGAATTACCCTCTCGGCCTCCTGCATTGTATAGCCGGCGAGTCTGATTGTTCCGATATGAGGAAGCGAGGCCATGCCGTCGCGGTTAATTATGAAATTATAAAAGCCCTCTTCGGGTATTCCCCATATAGTAAGCGTCATTTCATCGCCAACGCCTATTCTGTAGTCCTGCGTTACAGGCACGCTGTCCAGCGGAACAAACGAGGCCGGAGAATGTCTGAAGAATGACATTCCGTAGCGCGGAATACGCTTAAATAATTGATTTATAGGACTCTTAAACGGCTTCTCTTTTTCTTCTTCTTCGTAATCAGGCAGAATAATTTGATTTTGATTTTGATTATTATTTCCTGTCTTATTTTGTAACTGCTGCATACGCTGCAGCTGCTTCATGCGGCGTTGAGTGCTTGTATCTTTTGCAACAGTCGGGTCTTTCGGCGGATTATCGTTTTGCGAGTTCAGAATTTGATCAAATAATTCGTTAATTTCCTCGTCAGTCAAGGGAATATCATCAGAAGTAAACGGCTCATAATCATAATAATCATAAGTCATCATGTTCGGCCTCGTATCTTCAACTAAAGGCCGATTAATATTACCCTGATAATAATTCTGCGGCTGTCTTTGAACATTATTATTATTTGTATTCACGCCGGCAGGCTGCTGTCCCGTCTGAGCATTCATAACGGCGGCATATCCGGCATTGCACAAAGCCAGCTGCATTAACAATGCTATAAAAATTTTTTTACACGTCATTTTCATTAAATAAAATCACTCCGTCTTTAGTTTAGTGAAAAATATATTCAAAAAGGCTCGTTACAGTTTTCTTGTCCTCATATTGTCCGTCCTCATACGAGCAATATTCCTGAAGCAATTTCTCGACGTTTCTTTTCATTGCGACGGGCCTTAACTGGTTCATTAAGCGTTCCGGCGTTCTGATAGTCGCTCCCTCGCGAGCTGCCTCCATGTAATATGTCGAAAGAAAAATTGTGTTCTGTTCCCATACATGCGAACTTGAATTGCCGAACATTGTACCCAGCCATTTGTCAGCCGGTATCTCTAAATGAACTCCTGCAAGCGTGAAATTTTTATCGGGCGCGTGTCTGTCAGCGTCAATGACCCAGAAGCCAATAGCAGTATCGTCCCAGTGGCGCGTAACTTCATATTTAACGCCCTTGTCGCCGTCAACATATCTCCCGTAAGAAATTCCGACATCTAAATCAACATCGGTAAAATGATAATTAGCCTGCACCCAGCCGGTCGGATACCAGCTCTTATTAGTCGGGACATCGTAAGTTCTTCCGCGATAGTATCTATATACGCCGTTAGTAAGTCCACCGAATGAGTAAGGGTCTCTGTCATGGAACGCAGCAAGCCTCGCGCCAATCCACCAGTTACCGCTTTCGCTGTAATATCTCGCCCAAGCGTTTGCGCCAAACCATGCTTCATCAAGATAACCGGCATCAGCAAAAAACCAAGCGCGGCCGTTTTTATTAAATTTATTTGCGTAAGTTAATCCGGCCTTCTGAATCCTGATTGCGTTGTTCAAATCTTTCTCCCACCATAAGCCGAAATAATCTGAAGTATCTACGTGGTTATGAATGGGAAATCTTATATCGAAAACACTGCCCCAGCCGTTATAATAGCGGCCGTTATAAACTAAATCTATGTCCCAGCGGTCCATATAGGCTTCGCGCAAAGTCTGGTCAATTCGCGGCTCAAAAACCACCATAGCTTTTACTTCATGAGTCGCTTTGTTGTGCAGCAGTCCTTTGGCATCGGGGTCTTGGATCTCGCTGTCAGAATCAGCCCAGTTGAAGATCGAGTCCTTCATGGGCTCTTGGGTTCGTAAATCTTTAGCTCTTATGTCAAATAATAAAGTTCCGGGAAAAGTTGCTTGAACGACAGGAACGCCTGCGTTTTTATGAATTAAAGTGAGCTCGTCAACGTCCGGCATAACCGCCGACAATAAAACTAAAATTCTCACCATTGCCTCAGCGTGCGAGGCATAGCCGTAATTTTCGTAGGCTAAATATAATTTGTGTTCTCTCTTTGTTGCTTCGATTTTAACGTCAACGTCGCGGACTCTGACGTATTTTTCAATGCCGGATTTTAATTTTGAAATTAAAGTATCTGTGTTAAGCTTATCCCAGCAAGGTATGCGGGCATCGCCTGGAGTGCCGTAAGTTCTTCTATGATTTCCAATGTAGGGGCCGGCAAGATTTATTGTCTGTGAAATTCCTACGACCCATTCGTTGCCGCGCTGATAGCTTAATGAGCCGTCCATGCCCCAAGGAGCGTGAAGAACAACACCGGCGTTATATTTTTTCTTCGCGGCATTGTCCCCTCTTAAAATTTTTTGACCGCCTACAACGTCCTGATCATAATCAAGCGGACTATATTCAGCCTTGAGCGTCAGCCAGCTGTCAATGTCCCATTCAACACCGCCATAGAAGCCGTTTAACCTGTCTGAGCCGTAGCCGAGCGTCGCCGCAAATTTTCCGTAACGCCACGTCATCGCGCCGAAATAGGCTTTCATTAACTCCGTTCCCATCATGTCAACGACTCCGGCAGAGATTGAAGGGATATACCATTTTGCAGGGTCTTTACTGTCCCAGAGCATAAATTTTAAGTCGATGGCCTTATCCATGTAGCGTCTGCCGTTAGCGTCAATGTTGTTAAATGTGCTGAGGCGCGTATTAATTTCGAGCCACGGCAGCCAAGCTAAATCTAAAAAATAAAATCCATACGGTGTAGCTTTCGTGTAGCCGAAGCGACCGCCTCCGTCGTGGGGCATTTCTGCGGTCGGATACTCCCACAAGCCCGTAAAGCCTGTGTTGCCTCCCGTTATGGCGTACGAATTATTCGCAAAAATTATAAAAGTAAAAAGAAACAAGAGAATAAATCTTATAAAGAACTTACGCAAAATAAAAACCGCTCCTAAAAAATTTTTACTATATTTTACACTATAAAAAATAATTATAAATACGTAGGGAGTTAGGAGTTAGGAGGTAAAAAAAATTTTTCCCCGCCATGATTTCTCATCTCTCATAAAAAATTAAAACACTCCGCGAAAATTTTTAATGACGAAAAAAAATTCCTCATGAAAAAAAATTGCCGTCAAAAATTTTCAATGAAGCAGAAAAAATTTCATACACTCTAGGAAAAAAATTATCGTTGTGAATTTTTGTGGAAGCTAAAAAATTTTAATGTTCTTGTAGTCCCCATTGTAGTCCCCAAAATTAATTCTTCTGGAAATTTTTAGGATTGCTCGAAAATATTTTATCATAAGTTTTTTTTGAGCGATTAAGATTTAGGGATTAGGTTATAATTTCAATGAATTTATTTTATTTTATAGAGACGGAGAAATTTTTATCATGATTGAAAGATATTCAGAGCGTGATATTTCAGCCTTGTGGGACGAATATAACAGGCTGAAAGTTATGCTTGACGTTGAATTAGCAGTTTGCAAAGCGTGGGCGGAGGCAGGGCGTATTCCTCAGGAGGCACTTGAAGATATTGTTGCTAACGCTCATTTTACAGTTGAGAGAGTTCAGGAAATCGAAAAGAAAACCCAGCACGATGTCGTTGCATTCGTCAGCACCGTCGCCGAAAGCATAGGCGAGAACGGAAGATATTTGCACTTGGGAATGACAAGCAGCGATATTCTTGACACTGCAAGCTCAATAATGATGCGCGACAGCCTTGACATAATAATAAGAGCTCTCGATGAGCTTGACTTCGTTGTCGAAGAGCTTGCGAAAAAATATAAATATCTTCCTTGTATCGGACGCACTCACGGAATACACGCCGAGCCTATGTCAATGGGCCTGAAGTTTTTGAACTGGCACGCCGAATTACTGCGCGACAAAGGAAGGCTTGAATACGCCCGCAAAGATGTTTCTTCCGGGAAAATTTCCGGAGCCGTAGGAACTTACGCAATGTGTTCGCCTCAGCTTGAAGCGCGTGTGTGTGAGCTGCTTGGCCTTGAGCCTGCGAAAGTCTCTAATCAGATTTTACAGCGCGACCGCCACGCCGGAGTTTTGAACGCCCTTGCATTAATGGGCAGTACTCTTGAGAGAATGGCACTTGAGATAAGAAATTTACAGCGCACGGAAGTTCGGGAAGCGTTCGAGCCGTTCGGAGTAGGGCAGAAAGGTTCAAGCGCAATGCCTCATAAACGCAACCCGATTAAATGCGAGAGAGTCTGCGGAATGTCGAGACTTTTACGCGGCTATGCTTTAACGGGCATGGAGAACGTAGCTTTGTGGCACGAGAGAGACATAAGCCACTCTTCAACCGAGCGCGTTATATGGCCGGACGCTTTTAATATCGCCGCGTTTATGCTTCGGAGCATGACGAAAATATTAAAGGGTCTGACGGTTGACGAGATCCGAGTAAAAGAAAATATCAGTCAGACTAACGGGCTTGTTTATTCCCAGAGAGTTTTAACATTTTTGCTTGACGAGTTAAAACTTTCACGCGAGGACGCTTACGCAATCGTTCAGGAGAACGCAATGAAAACGGCTTCGAGCGGAGTAGCTTTCTTGGATTTACTGCTCTCCGACGAACGAATGAAAGAAGTTGACCCGGAGCAGCTCAAAAAATTATTTGAGAATGATTTTTATCTCAGATACGTTGATGAAATTTTTGCAAGATTTTTCGGAGGTTAAAAAATGCAGAGCGCAATAAAAAATCCTGAGAAGTTAGTTGAGGTGATTAACGATTTTGTAGCCGTCATGCTGTTCAAAGACGGTGGCCGTCCTCTTAGTTTCGTTGACAAGAATAATTTTCTTGCAAACACTAAAGATGGTGAGGCTTATAAATCTGAAATTGCCGTGCTTGCAGGACGTAAACTTAAATATGACGAATGGCAAGAAGAATGGATTAACACCTGGAAAATTTCTGAACGTTGTAAAGAGGCAATGAATTGCGCTGGAAATTTAGTTCATTATATTCAGCAGAGTAAATTTGCTGATGTACTTACTCCCGGTCATGAAAAATTTAATCCCGAAGCCGAGAGAGTTCTTTATGAAATCTACAAGAGCAGACCCGGCAATGAAGAGAGAGAGGCATTTGAAAACGCACGTAAAATTTTTGGAAGCATCTATGAAGTTATCAGCTACTTATTTTTCATTAAAGATTCTTCGCGTTTCGTTCACCTTAGATCCGGCATATTCGAGGAACGTCTTTCTTTAGTAGGCATTGAATATAAATTGTTATTCAAATGCAGTTGGGAAAACTATATCGGCTTTATCGGGATTATGAAGGAAATTCGGAACATAATGCAAAGAATTATTCCTGATGTTGAAATACGCTTGATTGACGCTCATTCGTTCTTATGGATAATTGGCTGGGAAGAATTTAAGGAATGGAACAAGGAGCATAAATGACGGCTAAAAAATTTTGCGTAAAAGTCTACGGCTGTCAAATGAACGTCTACGACGCTGACAGAGTTAGAACTGTTTTAAGCTCACGCGGCTGGGAGGAAGTCAGCGAGGACGAAGCCGACATAGTAATGATAACGGGCTGCAGTGTCAGAGCAAAGGCCGAGCAAAAAGTCTGGAGCGAGCTTGGCCTCTATGATGTTTCATGGCAAAAAAATCAGCGGCCCTTAGTCGCATTAACCGGCTGCATAGCTCAACGAATAGGCGAGAAAGCATTAAACCGCTTCCCTTATGTCAGGCTCGTTGCCGGGCCAAGACATATAGGCTTGCTTCCTGACGCTATTGAACAAATTTACTCTCACCCGAAATCTAGAATTAATCTGCTCGACACAGATCCGCGAGAATTTCACAGCTTGAATTTTGATTCGGACAACATAACTATAAAACGCGAGAATAAATATAAAGCCTATATCACGATCGCTCACGGCTGTGATAATTTCTGCACTTACTGCATAGTTCCGTATGTTCGGGGGCGTTTTGTCTCACGAAGTCCCGAAGAAATTTTTTCCGAAGCCGAAATGTTAATCAATGACGGCGTGAAAGAAATTACTCTGCTCGGCCAGAACGTCAACAGCTACGGAAAAGACATCGGCTTAAATTTCGCGTGGCTCTTGGAAAAAATAGCAAGGCTCAACGGAATAAAGCGCGTCCGTTTCGTTACGTCATTGCCGCAGGATTTCACGGAAGATATTATTAACGTCATGGCGAACGAAGAGACAGTCTGCCCGTCGTTAAATCTTCCTATTCAATCAGGAAGCGACAGAATATTAAAACTAATGAACAGGAAATATTCTTACGCTGAATATCTCGAAAAAATTAATTTAACGCGCTCAAAAATTCCCGGTCTCGGCCTCACTACAGATTTAATTGTAGGATTTCCCGGCGAGACTGACGAAGACTTTAACGCCTCAATGAACGCCCTGCGCGAAATAAAATTCGATTTAGTTCACAGCGCGGCATATTCCGAACGCGACGGGACACCTGCGGCAACAATGGAAGGAGCCTTGCCCGTTGACTTAAGGCTGAAGCGTTTAATGACGTTGAACGAGTTGCAGGACAAAATAACTCTTGAACTCAATCAGGAATTGACGGGAAAAATTTTTGAAGTCCTTGTTGACGGGCCTGCGCCTAAGGGTGAAAATTTATTGCAGGGCCGAACGCCGTCAGACAAGGTTGTAATTTTTGAGGGAAGCAAAAAACTTTTGGGAGAGTTCGTGAACGTGGAAATAACTTCGGCTGAAGCATGGTGCCTTCACGGAGTTGTAAAGTAGAGGCTGCTACGTGCTAAAATTATAAAAGTTTTAGGAGGTTTTAAGAATGAAAAAATTATTAATTCTTTTTATGGTGCTTGGTCTTTTTGTAATAGGCGGAGCTGCTAGTGCTGCGGATAAGCCTAAAATTACAATTTATACTTCAATGTATGAGGACGTAATCGAAGCCATGACGGCTGTGCTGCATGAAAAATTCCCGAATTACGACGTAGAATTTTTTTACGGCGGAACAGGAACTCTGCAGGCGAAAATTGCTGCGGAACGCGACACAAAAAAACTCGGCTGCGATATGCTGATGGTGGCTGACCCTTCATATTCTCTTGAACTTAAAGAGGCCGGACTTCTTCACCCCTACATCACGAAAGAAGCTGAAAATATTTCGCTTGAATATGACGCGGAGGGCTATTGGTATCCCGTGAGAACTTTGAACATGATTTTAGCGTTCAACCCGGAAAAATTTAGCAGAGAAGATTTGCCCAAGTCGTTCAAAGATTTTGCTTATGACCCGTCAATGAAGGGCATGATTTCCATGTCGAACCCTTTGACATCGGGCACGGCACTTGTAGCCATATCGGCACTCAAAGACAAATACGGCTATGAATATTTTGACAAGCTGGCTGAAAATAAAGTCATGGTTGAGTCCGGCTCAGTGGCTCTGACAAAACTTGAGACGGGCGAGTGCAAAGTCATCATGATACTTGAAGAGTCTGTTTTGAAAAAACGCGAGGAAGAGGACAGCGAGCTCGAAGTAATTTATCCGACGGACGGAGTAATTTGTGTCCCTTCGCCTATCATGACAATAAAAGATGAATGGAGCGCGCACGGAAATTCAAAAATCTGCGAGGAATTAACAGACTGGTTTTTATCTGAAGAGGGACAGAAATATATCGTCAAAGGCTGGATGCACTCTGTAAGAAAAAATCCTCCCGCTGTTCCTTACGACTCCATTGCAACCGACACGATAGTTAAAAATGCCATGCCCGTGAGCTGGGAAAATTGCCTCAAAGAGCGTACAGAACTCCGCACAAACTTTGAAGAGCGCGTAAAAAAATAATAAAAAATAATGTACCCTAAAAATAATTTTTTTAATGTGAAAGCCGTATTAATCATCTTGATTGCGGCTTTTCTTTTTGTTTTCAATGTTTTCCCGATGGGCTACTTAATTTTCCGTTCGTTCGTCGGCGAAAACGGTTTCACTTTATCAGCCTTCAGTCGAATTTATACATATCCTCTTAACTGGAACGCGCTGCGGAATACTCTCATCACTGCCGGACTTTCAATGATCTTTGGAATAATGATCGCGTTTCCGCTGGCGTGGCTTGTCGGCAGAACTGATTTATACGGAAGAAAATTTTTCCGCACTCTTTTTGTTATGACTTACATGGTACCGCCGTATGTCGGGGCTATGGCGTGGCTTCGTCTCCTCAATCCCAGAGTCGGCACGCTGAATGTATTTATAGCGAATCTTTTCGGGCTTTCTGAAAATCCGTTTAACATTTATACAATAGGCGGTCTTGTCTGGGTATTGACGACGTTTTATTATCCTTACGCATTCATAACAATTTCAAGGGCAATGGAAAAAATGGATCCTTCGCTCGAGGAGGCTTCAAAGATTAGCGGAGCTTCGCCTCTAAAAACAGTCATGACTGTAACATTTCCCGTTATGTTCCCTTCGATTGTTGCGGCAGCCCTTCTTGTTTTTATCTCTGCTGCGTCGTGCTACGGTATACCTTCAATAATCGGTGCGCCCGGACAAATTGATACAGTAACGACGAGAATAATAGATTATGTTTACGTCGGCTCGTCTGAAGGGCTTACTGACGCAACGGTTTTGGCAGTATCTTTAATGTTAATTGCAAATATTATTCTTTATGTTTCAACTTTCATCTGCGGAAAAAAACAATATATAACTGTATCAGGAAAATCAACGCGCCCGAATATCGTTGAGCTTGGAAAATGGCGTATGCCTATTACAATTTTAGTGGGGATATTTGCGTTAATAGTCGTAATAATTCCTTTTGTTACTGTAGCGATGACATCATTCACGAAAAATTTAGGCAAGCCTCTATCTCTTGCAAACTTTACGACCCGTTATTGGAATATTCTTTTGACTCGCAAGGGCATTTTTGATACTGCGAAGAACAGCTTAATCGCGGCTTCCGTTGCGGCGACGGCAGGAATTATAATTTCTTGCGTCATGGCATGGCTTCTGACAAGAACACGCGCTAAGGGCCGGCACATTCCTGATTTTCTTATTACATTGGGCAGCGGAACTCCCAGCGTTGTAATAGCACTCGCGTTAATCATGACGATGAGCGGCAGATTTGGAATAAACATCTATAATACTTTAACAATCATGATTGTAGCTTACATGGTTAAATATTTGTTAATGGGTATGAGGACGGTTGTATCTGCCATGAGTCAAATTCACCCTTCGCTTGAAGAAGCCGCGCTGATTTCGGGTGCTGAATGGCAGAGAAGTTTCAAAGATGTTACGCTGCCTCTCATAGCTCCGTCGGTCGTTGCAGGCGGGTTTTTAATTTTCATGCCCAGCTTTTACGAATTAACAATGTCAACGCTGCTTTACTCGACAGATACAAAGACAATAGGATATGAGTTATTCACTTATCAGACTTATCACAGCCAGCAGACCGCCAGCGCGATAGCAACAGGAATATTGCTTCTGATAATAATTGTGAATTGGATATTAAACAAATTAACAAAAGGAGAATTTTCGATTTAATGTCATCGATAACATTGACGAATATAACGAAGTATTACGGCAACGTTGAAGTAATAAAAAAATTCAGCGGCGTTTTCGAGGATAAGCAGTTTGTTACGTTACTAGGGCCTTCAGGCTGCGGCAAAACAACGTTGCTAAGAATGATTGCAGGATTTGAAAAACCTACAACCGGCGAAATAAAAATTGATGATGTAACAGTCAGCAGTGCAAATAATTTCGTTCCGCCTAACCACCGCAATATAGGAATGGTTTTTCAATCTTATGCAGTTTGGCCTCACATGAATGTTTTTGAGAACGTAGAGTACCCCCTAAAAATACAAAAAATTCCGCGCAGTGAAAGAAATAAAAAAGTCTTAGAAATTCTTAAAGCTGTAGATTTATCTCAATATGCAGAGCGTATGCCGAATGAACTTTCAGGCGGCCAGCAGCAGAGAGTTGCACTCGGACGCGCATTGGTGAGCAATCCCCGTGTCCTTCTGCTTGACGAGCCTTTAAGCAATCTTGATGCTAAATTAAGAGAGACGATGAGGTTTGAAATTAAGGAAATGCAAAAAAAATTCGGCATAACTGTCGTTTATGTAACGCATGACCAAACAGAAGCGATGGCAATGAGCGATAAAGTCATTGTGTTTAATAATGGAATTGTCCAGCAGATCGACAGCCCTGTAAATATCTATAGCAATCCTGCAAATCAATTTGTAGCCGATTTTGTCGGCAGAATAAATTTTCTTGACGCTGATATTTTTGAGGGCGAAATAAAATTTTCCGGCGGCCAAGTCATGAAATATTCAGGCGATAAACGCGGAAAAGCCGTCATCGCAGTGCGTCCTGAAAACATAAAAATTAGAACGGACGAGGGGATATTATGCGGCAAACTTTCGCAGGCTTATTATCTTGGTGATGTAAATGACTGCCGAATCGATGTTGACGGAACAGAAGTAAGAGTTATAAGAGAAGGCCGGACTTACGGAGAAATTGAAATAGGCGCGAATGTATGGCTTGATTTTGACACTTACCACGTATTCGAGAAGTAAGAGCTATTTCAATCGTATCGGCAGGCCCGCAAAGCACTCGATAACTTCGTCAGCTTCGGCGGCGAAGTTTTTTGTAAGTCCTGCCAGTGCCTTTATATATTTTTCTGTCAGTTCATCATAAATAATTCCGTCGGAAAAAATATCATCGGAAACTAAAATTATATTTTTGCACCGGGCTTTCAGCGCGTGAAAATCTCTCAAAATTTTTTCAGCCGCTGAAAATTTTTCTCCGTGCTCAAACATTTCATTAGCGAGCCAAGTCGTAAGAGCTTCGAGCAAAACGCTTGAAGCACCGGGAATTTTTATCGTCCCTAAATCAAAAGTTTTTTCAATCGTTGCGAAGCCTTTATTTTTTCTCATGGCCTTATGTTTTTTGACGCGCGCTCGCATTTCTTCATCATAAATTTTTGCCGTAGCTATGTAAAATTTTTGAGAGCCGCTGAAATTTTTTAATCTTTCTTCCGCGTAAAAACTTTTACCGCTTCCCGATGTTCCGCAAATAAAAATAAACATGTCTGCTTTTGCTATAATAACTTAAATTTTTGTACTTTCATTAATTCTAGCAAAGGTTTTCTTAAAAAAAATAAAAAATGACAGGAAAAGGACACAGACTTTCAACGACAGCAATAGTTTTAGGTGCGACAGGTTCGCCGCTTGCGGCGTTATTTAGTTTTTTCGGCAGTACCTTCCCGGATTCTTCTGAATACGTATTTTTTGGCAAGAGGCGCAACCGTTGGCACAGACGCTGGACACACTGGTTTGTCCCTTGGGCGGTGATGGCGTATGCGTGCTTCAAGCGTTCGGGCTGGATAGTTCCGAGACTTTCAGCATTAGTTGACGGTCGCAACGCTCACTATGATGTGTGGGCCTGTGCAGGTTTTTGGCTGATGGGCTGCCTGCTTCATATTTTAGAGGACGCATGGTGCGGAACGGTGCCGTTTTTATTTCCATGGAAGAGAAGTATCGGGCTTCATGTCTTTCACATGTCGAAGAAGATCGGCGAAGTGAGCAGGGGCGAAAGAAATTTTATTTTGTGCTGCGTATTGCTTTCTATGCTCGCGTTCTCCGTGAGATTTTTCACAGTAGACAGCGCGATAAATTTTCTAAAGGTCTTATGGAAAAATATTTAACGAAAAAAAATAGGAATTAGGAAATTTTTTTTAACTCCTAACTCCTAACTCCTAACTTTTTTATTTATTGTCCGCGTTAAGAGATGACGCAGCAATACGGCCTGAGACAAAAATTTCGGTGATCGCGTTTCCGCCGAGCCTGTTGCCTCCGTGAATGCCGCCTGTAACTTCGCCAGCCGCGTAAAGTCCCGGAATAATTCTTCCTTCGGGCGTTAAAACGTGTCTCTCTTCATCAACAACAAGTCCGCCCATCGTGTGGTGCGTGCTCGGTGCCATTAATCTAATCGTCATTACGGTATTGTCTAAATCGTAAGTGTCGGGGTTGTAACTTCCGTCAGCATTTTTCTGAACGTTGCCGACCGGCCTCGAAGCGATTGCCTTGCCGACATCAGGAAAATCTTTGCCGGACATTACAGCCTTGTCGTAATTTCTGATTGTCTCCTCAACGACTTTCGGGTCAGCCTTGACTCCAAGCTCTTTGAAAAGTTCCGGAAGCTCTGAAATTTTGCGCCTGTAGTACCGCCCTGCGAAGTCTCCCGTCTCAGGAAGTTGTGTAGGCGCGGGCATCTTCTGCTCAACGTTATAAAATTCCAAGAAAACTCCCTTGCTTCCTTTGTAGTCCATGCCGTTTCTAAATTCAGCGAGTGAAAGAACGTCGCGCTCCGAGCCTTCGTCAACAAATCTCTTGCCCGTGTTCGGATTAATCCAGCAGGCGTAATTTCCGCCGCCGAAAGCTAAATTGCCGTTGTCAATCCACGAAATAGGCATTAACTGCGTGAAGCCCAAGCCCGTAGCTTTTGCTCCGGCTACCTGTGCCATTGTTATGCCGTCGCCCTGAAGCGATGAGCGGTTTGTAGTTTTCGTAGAGAGTGAAAGATATTCCGGCGACCAGTAAACGTTTTCGTCAAGAACTTTCTTTATGTTCGCTGCGTAGCCGCCTGTCGCAAGGATAACGCCCTTCGCCGCGTAAACAGTAACTTCAGTGCCGTCATAACGCTGTGCCTTAACTCCAAAGACCCTTCCGCTCTCTTTGATAAGCTCTTTAACGGTCGTGCGGAGCATTATTCTGTTTTCCTGATTGGCTTTCAAGAAAGCATTAATAGGAGCAACGAAATAAGTTCCCCAGCGTCCCGGATAATTTTCGGGCGTTCCGTCTCCGTCAGTGTCAACGTTAGCACCGATAAATTCATTCTCGCGGTACCATAACGCGCCGATTAAAGTGGGCTGGCCGTCCTCTTTGAAGGTTGAGCCCATACCTTCGAGCCATTCTTTGAGGCCCTGCGCCTTTTCGATAAACTGCTTCACGAGTTTGATATCGCCGTAAATCCATTGTGATTTATCCGCGCTCTGTCTTAAACCGCCGTAATAAGTCTGGAAAATGTGAAGATTAAGAGTCGAAAAAAGGGTTAATTGATTTTCCGGCGTGCCTGCGTCGAGTTTCGGCTGTGCCCAGTCGAGATAGGCTTTAATTTCGGCCTTGAGTGCTTTCAGAACGGGCAAGTATTCCGCGTGTACTCCGTGCTTTGAAAGTTCGAGGGCATCTCCGGCGACAAATTCATGAGTTTTATAATAGTCAGCGTCAAACGGAGCCTCGCTCCAGTTCAAAATCATTTTAAGCTCATTGATACAGCCCTGCACTGATTTAACTTTCGGATATTCCGCGCCGGTGAAAGCGTAAATTCCCGTCGCAGCGTCAGGATTTTTCGGATCCCATACGAGATAGGGCATGACGCTTTGATATTGTCCGCCCGACACGAGAGTATTTCCGCCGACTTCAGCATTTTTTTCAATGATTATAACTTTGTTGCCGTCTTGAGCAGCCTGAGCCGCCGCCGCGACTCCTGCACCGCCTGCGCCGACGATGACAACATCATAATGAAGAGTAATAGGTGCGCCGGGCTTATGCTCAACCTTTGTGGACTTGAACGCTTCAAAATTTGTGCACTTGGCCTGTTCTGCGGCAGAGTTCACGGCGTTGCGGAGAGCGCGTGTAGAAAATGTTGCGCCTGATACGCCGTCAACCCCTGAGCCGTTAGCCTGAATCATTTCGGGGATCATTATGTCAAAAGCTATGTCTCCGACGTGAGCCGTCTCAGAATGTTTCTCAACGGCGATCCCTTTGATTTTGTCGGATTCAAAAGTTACTTTGACAGTTACAGGGCCGTTGTAGCCGTCAGCAGTTGCAGTGTATTCGCCGGGAGTAAATGAAAGCGAATCTGAAGTCTCTGCGTCCTTTCCGCCTTTTGCCTTCTCTAACGCTTTATTGACAGCTTCCTGAATACCGTTGCGCGACATTGTTGCGCTTGTTATAGCATCAATGTTCCCGTCAGCACGTCCGATTAATGCCTCGATATACTTCGGAAAATTCGGAACTCCAAACGGCTGTTCTTCGGGCGCGTCAATTTCAACGGCTGTGATTTTTTCAGCGTCAACCGTAACTTTTACTTTGACCGGCGCGGTCTCGCTGTAACCTTTGCCCTCGCCCTCATATGTGCCGGGCGTGAAACCCGTTTTAGATTCTTCTTTGGGGCTGCTGGCTTTTTCTAACGCTTTATTGACAGCTTCCTGAATACCGTTGCGCGACATTGTTGCGCTTGTTATAGCGTCAATGTTGCCGTCAGTGCGTCCGATTAATGCCTCAATGTACTTGGGGAAATTCGGAACTCCGAACGGCTGCTCTTCGGGCGCGTCAATTTCAACAGCAGTAATTTTTTCCGCGTCAACCGTAACTTTTACTTTAACCGGCGCGGTCTCGCTGTAACCTTTGCCCTCGCCCTCATATGTGCCGGGCGTGAATGCAAACGCAAATGAAGCCGTAAAAATAAAACATACTGCAAGAACAAAACTAAAAAATTTCTTCATAAAAATCTTCCTTTCTGTGAAAAATTATTTTGAGGCTTTTTCTAAAGCCTTATTGACACAATTCCGTTTCTTGATACCGTTGCGCCTGCTATAGCGTCAATGTTGCCGTCAGTGCGTCCGATTAATGCCTCGATATACTTCGGAAAAATTGACTCTGCGAACGGCTGCTGCTCTTCGGACACGTCAATCTCAACGGCTGTGATTTTTTCCGCGTCAACCGTAACTTTTACTTTGACCGGCTCGTTCTCGCTATAACCTTTGCCTTCACCCTCGTATGTGCCGGGCGTGAATGCAAACGCAAACGAAGCCGTAAAAATAAAACATACGGCAAGAATAAAACTAAAAAATTTCTTCACGCAAAAATATTCCCTCCTGCGAAAAATAAAATTTATTTGGAATTTCGGTAAATGATAACACACGGGCAAAAATTTAGGAATGAAAAAATTTTTTCTGGGGCCTTGCGAAAAATTTTTGATTCTATTTTTTTAATCAGCTCTGTAAAATTTTGTGGGCATTAAAAATTTTTGAAGTCTTTGTAGGTGTAAATGTAGTTGCAAAAAATTTCTTTTCTATATTTTTTTATAATCTCAATGAAAATATTTTAGCACAAAATTTTTGAAGTATAATTTTCAAAGCTATCACGATGTAAAAAATAAAAGAAAGGTGAAATTTTATGCCAATTCCAGACGCTAAAGAAATACGCTTGCCGCTGCTTGAGGCTTTTAAGGACGAAACGCCGCATAGTTTTTCAATAAATGAAATTCTTGAAATCGTAGCAGAAAATCTCGGCGTAAGTCTCGAAGAAATGTCGTCCGCAGAGAAAACAGCCTTCAAGAATAATATTAGCGAAGCACAAAAATATTTAAGAAAAAATAAATTTCTTTCTCACCCCTCAAAAAATATTTACATGATTACACGGGCAGGGCTTGAAGAGTTAGGAGTTAGGAGTGAGGAATTAGGAATTAATACTGAACAGGAACAGGAAATTCCCGTCGATTTTTCGGAGCAGGAATTTTTAGACGCGCCCGAAGAAGAAGTAGAAGCAGAGCAAGAGCCGGAGCCGGAAGAATTTCTTGATCAAGATGACCCGATAGACACAGACGCAGAGCCCGAAGAAGCCAATGAAGCTGAAGAGCCGGAACAAAATTCTGAATCGCAGGAAGAGATAACAGCAGAGAGCGAAAACTACGGAGAGAGGGAAGACGATTTGAGCGAAACTCACGATATTGAGAATGTTCTGAAAAAATATAACGAAAAACTTGCCGAGACAGTTATTAAAAAAACTGCGGCACTTCATCAGGATACTTTCCGCGCTCTAGTTATGGATCTGCTTTCAAAGATGGGCTACAGGGTTTTTCAAAATGCACGCTACACTACCGAAGCCGCAGGAAGCGATTTAATTCACGGCGTAATTCTTGAGGACAAGGCCGAGATGACTCCGATTTATATTCAAGCGCGTAAACTTTCGCCGGAAAAGTCAGTAGGAAAAGCAGACATGCAGGATTTTGTAGACGCTCTCGCGGACAAGGGAGGCAAGGGGCTCTTTGCGACGCTTGGAACTTTTTCCGAGCAGGCTGAAATCTGCGCCAACGATGAAAGAATTATGTTAATAGACGGCAAAAAATTAGCAGGGCTTATGATAAGCCATAATTTCTGTGTCAACACTGAAAGAATTTTTGAGCTTAAATCAATCGACGAGGAAAGCTTCAGCGAATACAAAAATTCATGAAGATTTTTATTTTAAGCATGGGCTGTGCAAAGAACACTGCGGACAGCGAACACTTAACCGCATTGCTGAGGGCTGCCGGCCATGAAATAGAAGACGAAGCAAAAAACGCAGAAGCCGCAATTATTAATACTTGCGGTTTTATTGTTGACGCTGTAAAAGAAAATATCGACGCGATAATTGACCTCGAAGAATTAAAAAATAACGGCACAATAAAAAAATTAATCGTACTCGGCTGTCTCGTCAACCGTTACGAAAAAGATTTGAAAAAAGAATTTCCGACGGTCGATTTATTTGCGCGTTCGGAAGAATGGGAGGGGATTATTAATTTTCTCGGCGGAAATTTCAACGCGAATTGCAAAATAATTTCTCACGCCCTCGATAAAAAATTTTGGACGCGCTATCTAAAAATCAGCGAGGGCTGTAACACTTTATGCTCGTATTGCGCAATCCCTTCAATAAGGGGAAGACTGCGGAGCGTGCCGTTAAAAAATTTAATTGATGAGGCTTTGATGCTCTGCGCCGCCGGTGCTAAAGAATTATGCCTCGTCGGTCAGGACTTGACGGTTTACGGTCAGGATTTTAACGACGGAACGGACTTGAAAACTTTAATCCACGAACTTAATAAAGAGCTTCCCGACGGAACGTGGCTGAGGCTTTTATATCTGCACCCGAACAGAGTTAATGAAGAGTTGATAGATTTTTTGATGTCTCATGAAAAAGTTTTGCGCTATCTCGATGTTCCGATACAGCACGCTGATTTAGAAATTTTAGCGAAAATGAATAGGCCGTGCCCTGAAGGCCATATGGAAAAAATTTTTAATTACATTCGGGGCGTTGATAATTTATTCACGTTGAGAACAACAATAATGACGGGATTTCCCGGCGAGACAAGAAAAAAATTTGAGAAAGTCCTAGAATTTTTGAGCGAGATTGAATTTGACCGCGTCGGAGTTTTTCCCTATTCGCCCGAAGAGGGGACAAAGGCAGCAGATTTTGACGGGCAAGTCCCGCATGAGACTGCCGAAGAACGCTGCGGAGAAGTTCTCGAATTTCAAAGCGAAATAGCAGACGACAGGAGCAGGTTATTTGAAGGCCAAGAGCTTGAAATTTTAGTTGAGAGCATTGAAAAAGACGAAGGCGAAATTTTAGCTTACGGACGAAGCTACAGGGACGCTCCCGAAGTTGACGGAGTTGTAAGCGTGTCGGGGATTGACGAAAAAAAATTAAAGCCCGGCGACAAAATCCGCGCAAAAATTGAAAGCAGTATAGAAAATGATTTATTCGGAAAGGTGATTGATTAAGTAATGCCGAAAATTAGCGAAATGAAAAATTATCCTTATTATGTATGGCTTGCGAGCGTGTTCGGGCTCGGTTTTCTGCCGTCAGGAATGCCCGGAACTGTCAGCTCTGCTGCTGCGTGTGTCGTGAGCATGTTTATAGATGTTCCGATGTGGGCAATAATTCTTGTAATTTTTGTCGGCGTTTACGTAACGGGAAAATCAGAAAAATTTTTCAACATGAAAGACCCCAGCTTCTTAAACATTGATGAAGTTCCAGGAATGTGGCTGAGTATTTTTATGCTCCCGAAAAGTTTTATAATTCCTGGATTTTTTTTGTTCAGGCTGATTGACATTCTCAAGCCTTTTCCTGTCTCAACGATGGAAAAACTGCCGGGCGGCTGGGGAATAATGGCCGATGACGTTGTCGGCGGAATAATGGCGAATTTTCTTTTACAGCTTTATAACTCTTATTTTCATCAGGCCGGCTGGGTCTATGAGTTAATTACATGGGCAACAGGGAAATGATTTCAGAAATATTAAACGAAGCAAGAGAAAAAAAATTAAAAATTGCCTGCGCTGAATCATGCACGGGCGGACTTGTCGGAGCGGCATTGACTGAATTTCCCGGAAGCTCTGAAATTTTCAACGGCAGCGCGGTAACTTACAGCAACGAGGCCAAGAAAAATATTTTGGGCGTAAAAGAAGATACCCTAAAAAATTTTGGTGCTGTCAGCGAGCAGTGCGCTCTCGAAATGGCGCAGGGAGCATTGAAAATTTATGACGCTGATATAGCCGTCTCGATAACCGGCATAGCAGGCCCGGACGGCGGAAGCGAATTAAAGCCCGTCGGAACTGTCTGCTTCGGCGTTGCGTCAAAGAATGAAGTAAAAACTTTCACGGAAAAGTTTTCGGGCAGCCGTGCCGATATTAGAAGCAAGAGTGTAAATTTTGCGCTGAAAAAAATTTTGAAAGAAATTAGAAATTAAGAAAGCGAGGACTTTTTTATTATGAAAAGAAAATTATTTGTGATTGCGCTCGCGCTGTTAGTGCTTGCTCTTGCCGCTCAGGCATTCGCCGATGACGGATATTATGTCCGTGAGGAAGCCTCACGCAGAGGAATGAAATTAATCTCGACCGAAGAGGTCAGGAGCATTGCATCAAAGCACATCGGAGCCAACAACATCAGCTTCAAAGATTTTGACCTCGACAACGAAGTACACGACTACCCCAACGGCTCGGACTTCAGGCCGGTCTATGAGTTTGAGTGCTACGCAAACGGCAACGAATACGATTGCAAAATTGACGCTGTAACGGGCGAGATTTTGAAATTCAAACTTGATGATTAAAAATTAAGCCTGCAAAGGAGAAAAATTTTTATGGCCTCTCAAAATAATTCAATAGGCTATATGTTAATCGAAGGCTCGGAAACCCAGATACGCGGTGCGGCTTTGGTAACGGACGCAAAAGGCTTTCCGCTTGATTTTGCACGCACCGAACCTTTGAGACCCGACCACTTGGCGCGGATACTTTACGGCGATTCTTTTGCAAAGTACGCGAAAGAAAAATTAATTCTTGAAAGTCTGCTTGACGCTGTAGAAATTCAGCCGCAGTTATGGATTTGCACTGACAGCGATATTCTTGAGCCGTTAAGAGCAGACAGCAAAATTAAAACCGTTCTGCTTGAGGAGTCCCCTCACGTCCCTTTAGAGGCCGCCGGTCATATCGAGACTACTGCGGAGCCCGGAGTATTTTTTATTCAGGTTAATGACAACGGTGCGCCCTTCATGGCGGAATTTCCCAACGGTACACGCCCCGAAGAGATTCAACAGACGGCAGCATGTCTTGCTGAAGCGGCGCAGTCAATGAATATTCTTGAGCCCTTCACAAGACTTCAAAAGGCTTTGAATTTTTTAGCGACGGGAAGGAGTTAATAAACGCAAATGCCGCTTGGGGGAGTTCGTGATTTTATTGCGCGTCGTGTTGTAGGGGACGTGAAAGTTTATCGCATTGATGACTTCAACATGGACCCGCCGGAGATTATAAAACCTCACGAGCATGTAGAGACTTTCTCAATGCGTCCTAAAATAAAAATTGAAATCTCGAAGCCTTTTGATTTTGAAAAGAAAATTGAATGTGCTGCCCGGCGCGTGAAATTTTTAAGAGAGCCGGTGCAGTCGCGCAACGTAAAAATAAAGCGTTTTGTAAAACAAGATGTTAGGACGCAAAAATTATCTTTCAACAAAAAAATAAAAACATATTCACAGTTAAAACAAATTCAAGCCTTGCCGCAGGAACGTCAGAACGTTATAAAACTTCAGCGAAAAAAGCCCGATGTCGCGAACAACGAAATTATTTTAGCGTGCTACGGGCCCATTGTTGAAGGTGCCGTAGAAAAAATAGTTTTGAATAAACAAAACGGAACTCTTTTAGTATGGTACAAAAAAGGAAGCCGTCAGTTTAAGTCGCGGTTCGTTTATTTAATAAGGCGGCTCGGCATGGGGTCAAAGCCTGAGTGGCGGTGGGTATAGAAAAAAATTTTTTTTTTGCGGTAAAATATTCAGACTAAATTTTTTTCGAGGGAGTAAAGTTTTCAAAAATGGCTACGGTTAATAGCGCAGACCTTTCAGCCGGATTAAACACAGGAGACATCGTTGAATGTACTGTAGAGCAGATAATGCCTTACGGTGCTTTCGTCAGAATTTCGGAGAATGGCCGCAAGGGAATGATACATATTTCCGAGCTGTCATACGCTTTTGTTAAAGACATTAACGAAATTCTGAAAGTGCAGGACAAAATTAAAGCGAAAATTATTAAAATTGACGAGCGGGGACGCATAGACCTCTCGATCAAGCAGACAATGGACCCTCCGGCACCGCAGCAGCCTAAAAAAACTTCAAACTACACTTCACGACCGGGCAGGGAAAATTTCAGACCTCAAGTGCGAAATTTTGACAGAGAGCAAAATAATAATAAATCGCATGAGGTTCATGAAGTCAGGGATTTTTTCGCAGTGAGGGAAGCCTACAGAGAGAGTAATCCCGAAGAAGCCGACTCGTTTGAAAAAAAGATGGCTTCATTCCTAAAGACCAGCGAGGCCAAAATTACGGACCTGAACACGCGGAACTCAGCACGCACAGGCCGAAGCACGAGACGCAGAAATAATAGCAGAGACTTTTAATGCTCATGAATAAAATTTTTTTTGTGAATGCCGGGAGATCTGAAAAAGCATCTCCCGTTTTTAATATAACGCCGGATAAAAAACGGCGTTTTGATTCGTCCTTAATAATATCCGTAAAAAAATGCGGCTTTAATCACGTCCAAGTTATAACCTGCAGGCCGCTGTCAAAAAAATTGAGACCCTTCCCGACAACTTTTTGGCTCATGTGTCCGTATTTAATAAAACTCGCAGGGACTGTCGAATCTCAAGGCGGAGTTAATGAACTCGAAGAATTTTTGCGGACTAAAAAACTTTTTCACGAATGGCACGAATATAATTTTCTGCACCAGATTTTAAGATTAAAGCTCATTAATAAAAATCAAAGTAATTTCATGAGAAGATATAACGGAAAAATTTTTAAGTCTTTAATTCGCGGCGGTGTCGGCGGAATTAGATACGACTCTGAAAATATTAATGTCAAATGCCTTCATCTTCAGACGGCTTCGTTTTTAGCTTTAGGATTTCACCCTGGCAGCGCGTGGCTGAACTCGAAAGGGCTTTGCGGCGGCTGTAAAAAAAATTTATGTTCAAAGCGGACTGTATAATTAGAGTTAGGAATTAGGAGTTAGGAGTTAAAAATTAGGTAAAAATGTTTGAAGCTGATTTAGTTTTTTCGTGCGGAGAAAATAATTTTCTTCCCGTTGCTGACGTGTGGCTGGTGATTGATGTTTTGAGAGCTACCACTGTTATAACCCGATGGTTTGAGCTCGGCGGCACTGAATTATATCCCGTGCAAAGTCCTGACGAGGCCCGGCGTTTAGTTCTTGAATTAAGGGAGCGCGGCTCTTCTCCGTTGTTAATGGGCGAAGTGAACGGAATACCGCCGGAAGGTTTTGATTTAGGCAACTCGCCTTTAGAATTAAATTACGAGTTAATTCAAGAGCATTACTGCGGCGTTATGTCAACAACTAACGGAATTGTAGCATTAAATGAGGCTTCGTCTTCTGGAAGTCCCGTAATCGCCGTGAGTTTTAGAAACGTCTCGGCATGTCTTGACCACGCGCTAAAAATCGGAAACAGAATAGGGATTTTATGTTCGGGGCGAAAAAATAGGCCGTCTTGGGAAGATACTTTATGTGCCGGAGCAGTGATTGAAAGTTTGCAGGCACGGGGCGAGGTCCTTTTGAGCGACAGCGCAAGAATAGCCCTGACCACGTGGCAAAGCCGCGAGAATAATCTGCTCTCATGCGTCGAAAAATCTAATCACGCCGAATATTTGAAACATATAGGCTACGGGCGCGATATTATTTTTGCCTGCGAAGTTGACGCTTCGACGGTCGTGCCGATGCTCGTGAATGATAATACAGGCCGCATAATTTTGCAGAGTGTTGACGGCAGCGCAAGACCGTACGCAACTCCAAGATTTGAGCGGATAAAACCCGAACCTGTTACGAATACGAAAACTTCAGAAATTTCAGACCCGTTTGAAGAATTATTAAGCTACACAAAAAAACCGCCGCAATATTTTTCAACTCAAAAATAATTTTCACGCTCCCTATATTTTTTATAAAGCATGGGAGTGTATTTTTATTTTTAATTTTTTTATGAGGCCGAGAAAATTTTTGCGATTCTATTTTTTTAATTGCTTCGTGAAAATTTTTGAGGACTGAAAATTTTTTAGATTTTTGTAGATGTAAAAGTAGTTGCAAAAAAAAATTCCCTGCTTCGGGAACTAAAGACAATAATATTATACAATATAGCTTTGCAAAAATTCATTTAAGGAGAAATTTTTTATTAATGTCAAAAATATTCAGGCTTTACACGGAACGCAAAGACCGTGAAAATTTTGAAGTGATTTCACTGCTCAACGAAATTAAAAATATTCAAGGCAACGAAAATATTTCACAAGTAAGAATATTAAACCGCTACGACGTTGAAGGACTTAACGCCGAGATGTTCGACACATGCAGACATTCAATCTTCGCGGAGCCGTTCACTGATGAAATATTAGAAAATTTACCTGATGACGCTGATAAAATTTTAGCCGTCGAGTTCCTGCCCGGACAGTACGACCAGAGAGCAGACGCGGCTGAACAATGCGCCATGCTCTTATTAGGCTTCAGGCCGGCCGTAAAAACTGCGAGAGTCTATTTATTTTACGGAGATATAAATAATTTTGAGGGCATTAAGAAATTTTTAATTAACCCGGTCGAAGCAAGAGAAGCAAGTTTAGAATTAGGAGTGAGGAGTGAGAAGGTAGGAGTTAAGGATATTAAATTTATAGAACTTGAAAAAATCACAGAGCTAAAAAATCTAGCTATGAGCCGTGAAGATTTAGAGTGCTGCAAAAAATATTTTGAATCCGAAAAAAGAAATCCCACCGAAACAGAAATTAAAGTCCTCGACACTTACTGGTCAGATCATTGCCGACACACAACATTTTTAACGCACATCAAAGAACCGGAAATTAACGACGAAAAAATTTTAGAAGTCTACGAAAATTATTTATCAATCCGGAAAAAATTAGGCTATCCCGAAAATAAACCTGTAACTTTAATGGACCTCGCCACGATCGGCGCAAAATATTTGAAGTCTCAAGGCAAGCTCCCCGATTTAGTAAGCTCCGAAGAAAATAACGCCTGCACCGTAAAAATTAACGTTGACGTTGATAATGAAATTCAATCTTGGCTCCTGCTCTTCAAGAATGAAACTCACAACCACCCGACCGAGATTGAACCCTTCGGAGGCGCGGCGACCTGCATCGGCGGAGCTATTCGAGACCCTCTGAGCGGACGCGCTTATGTTTATCAGGCAATGAGGATAACGGGCGCGGCAAGTCCTTTTAATCCGACAATGCCGGGAAAATTATCACAGCGTTCAATAATTACTAAGGCCGCCGCAGGCTACAGCTCATACGGAAATCAAATCGGAATACCTACGGGATTAGTTGACGAAATTTATCACGAGGGTTACAAGGCCAAGCGTCTTGAGGTAGGCGCGGTCATCGCGGCAGTGCCTGAAAAAAATGTTATCCGCGAAAAACCTTCGGACGGCGATTTAATTTTATTGCTGGGCGGCAGAACAGGACGGGACGGCATAGGAGGCGCGACAGGCTCATCAGTTTCTCATAATTCGAGCTTCATTGAGACAAGGGGCGCGGAAGTTCAGAAGGGCAACGCCCCCGAAGAAAGAAAATTGCAGAGGCTTTTCAGAAATCCCGACTTCACGAAATTAATTAAACGCTGTAATGATTTCGGAGCAGGCGGAGTCAGTGTCGCGGTCGGCGAACTTGCTGACGGCTTAGATATAAATCTCGACGCTGTGCCCTTGAAATATGCCGGGCTTGACGGGACTGAAATTGCCGTGAGTGAAAGCCAAGAGCGCATGGCCGTCGTTGTTGCTGAAAAAGATGTTGAGCGCGTAAAAAATTTAGCTCTCTCTGAGGACGTTCAGGCAACTGTCATCGCTCGTGTGAATAATTCCGGGCGAATGAGAATGACGTGGCGCGGCAAAGAAATTGTTAATCTCTCACGCGAATTTATAAACAGCAACGGAGCAGCAAGACATATTCAAGTAGGAATTAGGAACGAGGAAGCAGGAAGTAAGAGTGAAAAACTCCTAACTCCTAACTCCTCACTCCTAACTGACTTAAATATTTGCTCGAAGCGCGGACTTGCTGAAAGGTTTGACTCGACTGTCGGGGCTCACAGCGTTTTGATGCCGTTCGGGGGAAAATTTCAGAAGACTCCGGCTCAAGCAATGGCCGCAAAAATTCCCGTCGGCAATCACGAAACAGAAACATGCTCCGTAATGTCATGGGGCTTTGACCCTTACATCTCTGAAAAAAATTCTTTCAACGGCGCGTATCTTGCTGTTCTTGAATCGCTCTGCAAAATTATCGCAACGGGCGCGGACTTGAAAAAATGCTGGCTGACTTTTCAAGAATATTTCGGCAAGCCCGGAGAAAATCCCGAACGATGGGGGCTTCCGTTCGGTGCTTTGCTCGGAGCTTTGAAGGCTCAATTAGATTTTGAGGTCGCTGCGATCGGCGGAAAGGACTCCATGAGCGGCTCTTTCACTGACATTAACGGCAAGAATTTTGACGTTCCGCCGACTTTAATTTCTTTCGCAGTCGCAGTAACGGACGTGAAGAAAATTTTATCGCCTGAATTTAAGCGCGCAGGGTCGAAAGTGATTTTGCTTGAGCCTGATTACGATGAGCGCGGACTGCCCGAAAAAAATTCCATGCTGAAAATTTTTGACACAATCATCAAATTAAATTCTGAAGGAAAAATTTTAGCGTGTTCAGTTCCGACTTTCGGAGGAGTTAAAGCCGCAATTTTCAAAATGTGCTTAGGAAATAATCTTGGCTTTGAGTCCGCTAAAAAAGATTTTAATGACCTCAGGGGAAAATTCATTCTTGAAGTTGCCGATGATGTCAATAATTTTCCTGTTCTTGGCCGCGTGATTGAAGAGCCAGAAATAATTTTTGACGGCGAAAAAATAATTTTATCCGAAGCCGAAAAAATTTATAACTCACCGCTCGAAAATATTTTCCCGACTGAAACAATTAGCAATGAGGAATTAGGAATTAGGAATGAAGTTACGAAAAATAATTTCTCCCCTCTAACTCCTAACTCCTGCCTCCTAAATCCTGCCTGCTTTTTAATTCCCGTTTTCGCCGGAACTAACTGCGAGTACGAGACAGCTAAGGCGATCGAAAAAGCCGGAGGCCGCGCAAAAATTTTTGTCGTGAGGACATTAACGCCCGAATTAATGAAAACTTCAGCCGAAGAATTTGCGGACGCTCTGAAAAAATCTCAAGCCCTCGTTCTGCCCGGCGGCTTCTCGAACGGCGACGAACCTGACGGATCAGGAAAATTCATCGCAATATTCTTGCGCAGTCCCGTAGTCCGTGAGGCTCTTGAAAATTTAATCGACAGGCGCGGCGGTTTAGTCTGCGGAATTTGCAACGGCTTTCAAGCTCTCGTTAAAACGGGCTTGCTTCCTTTCGGGCGCATCTGCGAACCTGACGAGCTGACAGCCTCTTTAACTTTTAATAAAATAGGCCGTCATCAGTCGAGAATAATTTTCTCGCGAGTCATTCAAAATCATTCGGCTTGGCTTAGAAAAACAAAAATCGGCGAAGTTTATTCAATTCCTATTTCGCACGGCGAGGGGCGTTTTGTCTGTTCGCAGGCAACGTTCGACACATTAATGCGCAACGACCAGATCGCCGGGCAGTACGCGGACATGAACGGCGAGCCCTCAATGCTGACGCAGTATAATCCTTCGGGCTCATTCGGCGCGGTAGAGTGCCTCACTTCTCCTGACGGCCGCATAATCGGACGCATGGGACATGTTGAGCGCAACGGGCTTGGCCTCTATAAAAATGTTCCCGGAAATTACGGAATAAAATTTTTTGAATCAGCCGTTGAATTTTTGAAGAATTAAAAAAACTCCTAACTCCTCATTTCTAATTCCTAACTGAAAATATAAAAGGAGTGTTAAATTTTGGATCGTAAAAATCTTGAACAATATCTCGGAAAAAATATTGAGATCATGTTAATGCCGGACGGGCGGAAAACTTCCGGCATTCTTCTAAAATGCGAAGATGACCATATAGCTTTAGGCGACGAGTTATGGGTCTATCCCATGATATGGGGCGTGAAGCCTATAGCCGGAGCAGTTGAAGAAAAAATCCCGGAGCCTGTTGTTGCCGAAGCTGTACCTGCCGTAGAAATAAAACCGGAGCCGGAGCCTGACGTTATAAAATTTCAGGACGAACTTGAAAAAATTTTTGACAATATGCGCGTGTCTTTAGAAACTTATACGCTAAACGCCGACTATGTTAGAAAATTTAGAACTAAGGGTCAGAGCAAAATTCAAAGCATTATTGAAAGTATCCTCACTAAATATCAATACGCCGTGAAGACTCACGAGGACAGGCCGTATTCTATGCGTATGCGCGAAATTCTCAACACAGCTTATAACTTATGGAAAAACAATAAAAATATAATCGCCGCTTCAGAAATTTATGCGTTTGTTCTTTATCTGACGGGAGAAAGCGAACGAAGCGTAAAACTTTACATGAAGATTCATGATTTTCACGGAGCTTTTATGGCCTCGTCGTCTGCCGCGTCAAAAATGCTTGCGAGCGTCTGTATAGCCGTGAGCGAACCTCTAACGCCCAAAAATTTAGCCGCGCTCTTGAAACTTGAGCCTCCGCAGTTAATTGCCGTCTTAAAATGGGTGCTCGATAACGCCTTAAAACCTGAAAGCGAGGTTGAATTTAATCACGCTGCCGCGCTTGCGTGGAAAGTTCTCGGCTTTTCTTCGTGGGAGAATAAAGAAACTTTATGCAGCGAAGAAAATATTAAAGCGTTAAAAGAGTGGCTCAAAGATCAGCCGGCGGACGATAAAATTATCGAGGACGCTGTAAAAATTTCAGCTAAAGAAAATTTACCCAAGCCCGAAGAAAAAGACCCTGTAATAGACTGGAGCGAACAAAGATTTGACGGCGAATTTGAATTTTTTAACCTAAACCGCGATAAATTATACGGCTTTATAAAATGTCCTGCACTGAAAAAATATAATATCCCGTTAAGTTCAGAAAATTCCGTTTTCGTTCACTTCTATCAAATTCAGGACAGAGAACTCCGCAGAAAATTATTAACCGGCAAAAAAATGCACCCGCTCTTAAAAGTTACGTTCAAGCTCGGAAGCAACACGCTGGGCCCGGCAGCTTACGATGTCCGCGAAAAAAATTACGACATTGAAAATATTTTGAAAGTAGATATGCAGTCGGCTTTATCTGAAGAGGGCGAGATAGATTTTTTTCGGCGGCATGACGATATACCTTTCGGCAAAGTCAGAACGAAAAGCGGCGAGCTGTTCACTTTCAACGAAAATAATATTTCAGACCCGTTATTATTAGTTTTTCTTGAATATACCCCGTCATCAGAAGGCCACCCCGTACGTTTTACTCGAGGCGTTCTTAATAACGAGAGAGTACAAATTCATAATCTCGAATCCGCCGTGCCGTTCCCGGAAGATAAAGTAAAAGCGTGGCAGGCCGGAGGACTTATTGAGAAGGCGCGCAGGCGAATGAATTTGCCCGATGAAGAAGAAATGAGCAAAGAAAATAACGCCGATTTTTACGACGAAATCACGCCGGAAATTGATGAGCTTATTAATCGCGGCTATGTTCCTTTAGAGCCTTATAATCCGGCCGGGAATACTCAGGCCAAGCCGGTTGAAAATAAAATTCCCGAACAGCCTCAAAACGGCGTAGAAACTTTCAACGAGCTTCCGAAATTTTTGCAGGATAAAATTTTGAGCGTCTCCATAGCAGGCAAATGCAGCACGGAATTTTTAGGCGATACTTTTTACAGGCGCGGTCATTTTAAGGAAGTTAAAGCGACTTATTTGCAGCTTGTCAGCAGATTCAACAGTGAGGACTCAATTTTAACTAACGCCGAACGTGCCGAGAGATGTTTTTTAATTGCGCGCTATGTCTATAATTTTTTCGCTCTTGCCGACGATGTTGACATAAGGCTGTATTCTGCCGCCGACGAAGAAAATATACGCATCATGGCATATAAAGGGCTTGAGTATTTAATTTATGCGGAGCTTGACGGCGCGAAAAAGAACGACGAAAATTACGACACTGCCCGGCGCTACTGCCTTTTAAGAATCAACGAAGAGATACAAGTCGCCCGCCGCATTGATGACGACAACACGTGGTTTAGAATTTATATCTGCTCGTATTTCGTGAACGGCTTGAGGGTTCACCGCTCCGGCAAATGGTCGCCGCAGGATATTTCGCTTGCAGGCAGCAGCCTTCTTGAGTGCAACGACTTCAAAAAATTTTTCGAGGGGCTTTTGGCTCTTGCTTACGTTACCGAGCCGGCACTGCTTGAAGATACGATAATCTCTCTCATGTATAATCCCGAATATTCCGGGAGCCTCTTAAAAGAACTCGGAATGAACTCAAGCGACGGAATATTATCCGAAAATCCGGGCAAATGTTTTGAAAAAGCTGTCGAAGAATACGCGAAGCGCAAAGATATTTTCTCGCTCGACCCTGATGTAAAACTCTCGCCGGAAATCTTCAAAATTTTAAGTATTCAGTCCGCGCTCATTCGTTTAATTAAAAGGGAACTTCCCTACGTTTTGAGGACGAGCCCGGAAAAACTCGACGACGCTCTGAGAAAAGCAAACCCCATTCTCGATACAGAAGAGTATCAAAATTCTCTGGCCAAGACGCGGAAAAAATATAACCCCGACGCGGGGCTTCTTGATATTCTGCCGATTAATATACTCGGAAAAATTTTGGGTCAGTATTGGTGGCGGTTCTCTGTATTTTTTGACAACAAGCCTTTCGCTTCATACTGGGAGGAACGTTTCGAGAAGCTTCACTGGGTCAGAAATCCTGTCTTTCATGCGCACCCCGAATACGTTAAAAAAGAGGACGTTGAAAAAGTTAAGGCAATCTGTCAGGAACTTACAACATGTCTTGGCAATGCCTTTAGAAGTTAGGAGTTTTTTTGTTTTTCACTTCCTGCTTCCTAACTCCTAATTCCTAACTCTTTTTCAATTTCGTTCCATGTTTTTTTTGCCGCGCCTCCGAGCGTCTTGAAATATTCATCGCAATCTCTCAATGCTTTGCTCGCCGCTCCTGCCTCAAGACGTTCTTCCCATGCTTTAGCAAGTTCCGTGTCGTTGCTCACGCGCACTGCCGCGCCCATATCGTCCATTCGTTCAGTGTCTGGAAAATCAGTCATGCAGGGCCCGTGAATTGCAGGAAGTCCGAACAAAGCCGGCTCGAAGGGATTTTGTCCGCCCTTCTCGACGAGGCTTCCGCCGATAAAAACAGCATCAGCGACGGCGTAGAGCTCAAATAAAATCCCTATCCTGTCAACGGCGATTACGTCAACGTCATTTAATCTTCTTTTGTCGTTCTCAATTTGAGATAACAATTCCGCGTTAAGTTCCTGATAAGGCAGAACGGACGCGACTGTCATCAAAGCTCTTTCCGGGTGTCGCGGAACTATTATTAATCTCGCGCCGGGAAATTTTCTGCGGACAATCCTGAACGCTGAAATAACTATTTCATCTTCGCCCTGATGAGTGCTTCCTGCGACGAATAAAGGAGCGTCGTTACGCCTAAGCCATTCCCATCTTTCCGGGCCCGTAACTTTTCTGCGGTCGAGCAGCGCATCAACTTTACAGTCTCCTGTTACGATTATTTTTTCAGCAGGAACTCCCAGCGCAATAAATTTTTCTTTGTCCTCTTCAAAACGCACCATTAATTTTGTGAACGTGTCGAGAACTCCGCGCCAAAACCATTTTGTGCGGCGAAGGCGTTTGAAACTTTTTTCGGATATTCTCCCGTTAGCAAGGAACGCCGGAATTTTTCTGGCTTTCAGCTCTGCAAACATTTCCGGCCATAATTCCGTCTCCATTGAAATATAAATTAAAGGCTTAATATTATCGAGGGCCTGCGTTACAAATTTTTTTGTGTCAAACGGGCTGTAAAAAATTTTTTCGACGGCCCCTGACGCTAATAATCTTAACGCCATGTCGCGCCCGGTTGTCGTTACAGTCGATAAGACACAGGGAAGAGGGCTTTTGCGTTTTATTCTCCGTATCAAAGAACTTGCCGATTGGACTTCGCCGACCGAGACGGCATGAATCCACACCGCGCCTTCAGGAACTTCGGAGACTTGTCCGAGTCTTTCTGAAATGTCGTTTTTATATTTACGCTTTAAGATTTTCAGGCCGCCCAGCCTGAAAAACATTCCGCCTAAAAATCTGTATAGGGCCATTCCGATTTTATATGAAGTAAATTTTTCTCTAAAAGCCATGATTTTTCCTTTCAAGCTGATTTTTTTATGATTATAACGCACAGCGCGAAAAATAATTGCAGGCGAAAATTATAAATCTCAACGTAAAATATGATAAGATATAAAAACATGTCAGCTTTGTTAATAAAATAAAAGCGGAGGCCTTATAAAAAATGCAGGAAGTCAAAAAAGTAACGACTGAAGTCGGAACAAATGAATGGCAGTTAGTTGTTTTTGTTTTAGGCGATCAGTCTTTTGCTATCAACGTCGATAAAACTCGCGAAATTTTACGCTGGCCCGGAGTCCGCTCAATTCCGGACGCGCCGGTTGCTCTTATAGGTATAACGTCCGTGCGCGGCGAAGTTCTCCCTATGGTGGATTTGAGAATATTTTTAGGTATTCCCCCCGTTACGCCTATGGAGCAGAGCAAAGTTATAATAGCAGAGTTCAACGAAGTAAAATTGGGTTTTGTCGTTGACGCTGTAGAAAGAATTTACAGAATAAAATCAGAAGACCTTGACGCGAGCATGACAGGAAAATATTTAGGCGACTGGATACTTTATGTCATAAAACGAGACTCAAGAAATGTTCTTCTGCTTGATTATGAAGCGATCGTTCAGACAATCAGCCCGCAGTTAGTCATTCAGCACAGCGGAGATCCGGGAAAAGCCGTAACGATGATGGAAGGCGTTGGACACCCGGGCGATTATCATATTATCGTGGCGGAGGACTCGCCGTTGATCCGCAAACAGGTTGAAGATGCTCTGATGGCCAGCGGCTTTACCGACCTTCATATATGCCAGGACGGAAAAGTTGCCTATGACGCAATAGTCGGGGCCGGCGAACGCTGCGACTTGTTAATCACAGACGTTGAAATGCCGCGTCTTGACGGCTTGACGCTTACAAGAAGAATAAAAGAAAATCCGGAGACGAAAAATATTCCGGTGATAGTTTTCTCGTCAATCATGGCTAACGATATAAAGAACAAGGCCGCCAGCGTCGGCGCAAACTATCAGGTAACGAAGCCCGAAATTACTCAACTCGTCGAGTGCGTGGTTAAAGTTATTAAAGAAAAACAAGCAGTGGAGGAAGCAGTTTAATTTGTTTTTGCCTTTTTGGAGTTCAGAACTTCAAGTAGAAATTTCTTCATGGTTTCCGTGGGGTAAAGATTATCAGCCCGTCTCGGTAAATAGGTTTCACAGCAGCACGCTCCAGAGCATAGCCGCTTCATGCTTGGATCTGGACAGCGAGTTTCTTTTTGCGGCTTCTCCTCTTATGGGCTGTGTCGGTAATCTTTCGCGTGAAAAATTTTTTCGCTTCAGTTCTGACAGTATTTTGAATCTTGGATTTTTGATGATTTTCGGCTTTTCTGAAAAAATTGAAAAGGCCCTTGCGTTTTCGCTCGCCACAATTAAGTCAGCAAAAGACTTGAATATCGGCGTAACCTTCTGCTCTCTTTGGCGCGGAGGTGTCTTTGAAGGAAAAATGAAAATTATAGCTATTGCCAGCAACGAGCCTTTTTATGACTGTTCAGACTATCTCGAAGGACTTGACGGAGTTCTGAGTGAAGTAAAAAATTTTCTTCATACGCCGAATATTTCATATTATGCCGAAAAATTTGGCTACGACAGATTTCTAATGGACTGTGAAAATATTAATCCGTATGATCTCAGAGTGAGTCAGATTGTGTCCGAGCTTCAAGACAACGGCGCACGGGAAATTGTTGGAGGTTCTCCCAAAATAGATTTTCCGCCGTTCTTCGGCCTTGCGATTGCGACAGTTGAAAAATGATTTATAAAACTAAAATTTCAGAAGGGAGAAATGAATACTTTGGCCACAAAAAAAAGCAGCAGCAGAAAAAAGAAAAATAAAGAAGCAGCCGAACAAAAAAAAGAAAATGAAGTTGGCCTCGATATCGGGCAGGATATTGAAGCTGGGAATTACGTTGGAGGCGATTTTGAGGACGAGCCTTTTATTGGAGACATAGATGGAGTCGGAGCCGATTTTGATTTAGACGAAGATAAACTTGAAAAATCGGTAAGTTCTTCCTCTGCTGGGCGTAACAACGCCGGTGTCAACGGTCTCATGAATGAAGGGCGCGGCAGGGGATATGTTACGCCCGATGACATAGAACGGCATATTCCGGTCGAAAAATGGGACGCTGATACTCTCGACAGCATATTCACGAATTTGCAGGAAATGGGAGTTGATCTTGTTGACAAGGCCAATATCGGCAATATTCCCACTCCTAACGATTCACGAGAGGAATTTATCCCGACGATTGACAGCGAACTTTCAAAACTTGATGACATACCATTGACCGATCCTGTTAGAATGTATTTAAGGGAGATCGGCAAGGTTTCGCTCCTGACAGCTGCCGAAGAAGTAGAGTTAGCTAAAAAAATGGAAGCAGGAGACGTTGCGGCCAAGCAGCGTTTAATTGACGCTAATTTGAGACTTGTCGTCAGCATAGCGAAAAAATATATCGGGCGCGGCATGTTATTTCTTGATTTAATTCAGGAGGGTAACTTAGGCTTAATTCGCGCCGTTGAAAAATTCGATTACAGACGCGGCTTCAAGTTCAGCACTTACGCAACATGGTGGATACGTCAGGCAATTACACGCGCCATTGCTGACCAGGCGAGAACTATACGTGTCCCCGTTCACATGGTCGAGACGATTAATAAAATGGTCAGAGTCTCGCGTCTGCTTGTTCAAGAACTTGGGCGCGAACCTTCAGACGAAGAAATAGCAAAAAAAATGGGCATAGATCCCTCTCGTGTTGAGGAAATACGCAGAATTTCCCAGCTCCCCGTCTCGCTTGAAACGCCTATAGGCGAGGAAGAAGACAGCCAGCTTGGAGATTTTATTGAGGATCACGAGCTGCCAAGCCCGGACGAGGCTGCTGCAGGACATTTGCTGCATGAACAAATTGAAGACATGCTCGACACCCTTTCAGATCGCGAGCGGGAAGTTTTACACTACAGATTTGGACTTGAGGACGGGCACTCTTACACGCTTGAGGAAGTCGGAAAAAAATTTAACGTAACACGCGAAAGAATAAGACAGATAGAGGCGAAGGCACTCCGAAAACTGCGTCAGCCGAGCAAAAAATTAAAAGATTATTTAGATTAATTTAATAAAATGTCGGCAAAAAAATTTGTAAAAACAGTAAAGAATGCTAAGCGCGGAATTGCCTTCTCGAAAAAATTTAAGCACAGGCTCTTAGGCTCTTTAATTTTATTTTTCGGGTTGCTTTTCGGGTGTGCTTTGCTTGTGTGGTGGCAGGAGAAAAATTTTACGGGCTCCTATATTGATTCTCTTTGGAGCGTCCTTTTTACATTAATCGGTCAAGGGGAATTTGCCTCTTCGCCAAGAACTTTCGGCGGAAGGATAATAGTTTTTCTTTTATCAATTTTCGGCGTGGCTTTGTTCGGAGTTATTTTTGCCGAAGTCATGCAGAGATTAATTAACAGCCAGCTTAAAAAAATGTTAGGGGAGATGATGGGAATAAATAACTGTAAATTTGAAGGCCACGTTTTAATTTGCGGCTGGAACGGACGCGGGCCCTATTTAGTGCGCGAGCTGCTTGCTTCGAGCCGTCAAGTTGCTTTAATTGCAAAGGAACGCCCGAATAATTTAGATGCAGGCATTTTTTATGTTCAAGGCAACCCGTCGGAGCGCGACGCTTTAATCAAGGGCGGCGTTGAAAAAGCTCAGGGCGCGATAATTCTCGGCGATCCTGATTTTGGCAACGATGATTCTCACACAATATTAACCGGCCTCGCCATCGAAGCCATAGCCCCTGATGTTTATACCGTCATGGAACTTCACGACCCCGAAAATGAACGATACGCACGCTACGCCCACGTCGATGATATTTTATATACTGACAGCCTTATCGCCGACATAACTGCGATGTGTACGCATAACGAAGGGATTTCGGCATTTATACGCGATGTTTTATCTACAGCCGATGACGGGCACAGCTTCGCTTCTTTTGATGTAACGAGTGAATTTGAAGGCAGGACAATAAAAGAACTCTTTGAACATTTCAGCGAACACGGCGCAATGCCGATCGCAACGATAACACCGCCGGAGCAAAAAAACGGCGAACACGTCCCTGTCTCCGAGTGGGTCTCAACGGTCATGCCCGAACAAAATAAGATCGTAAAAACTCCGATGAAGGTTGTATGTCTCGTAAAAGATAATTACTCGGAAATGGCGAAAAAATAAAAAAAATAAAGCGAGGAGTTAGAATTTTCAGCTAGCTCCTCTTTTTTTAAGAAATCATTTCTTTATAGAGCGCGTTGACAGCTTTTTCATAATCAGCTTCATCAATGCCGATTATAATGTTCAGCTCGTCCGAGCCCTGATCAATCATTCTGATATTAATTCCTGATTTAGCAAGCGCGGCGAAAATTTTTGCGGCCATTCCCTTAACGCTTACCATGCCTTCACCGACTATGGCAATCGAGGCAAGATTTTTTTCAATCGTAATAAAATCCGGGTTAAGCTCGTTTTTAATTTCACGCAAAATAATTTCGCGTCTGTTATCAAATAATTCACTGTTCACGACGACCGAAATAGTATCAATGCCGCTCGGACAATGCTCAAAAGGTATTCCGCTGCGTGAAAAAATATAAAGCAGTCTCGCTCCAAAACCAGTCTCGCTGTTCATCATTGTCTTTTCAACTCGGACACTAGTGAAGCCTTTTCGTCCTGCTATGCCGGTTACGGGGCTTTTCGTAATATTTTTAGGTATCGAAGCCGTTATTAAAGTTCCCTTGTCGTCCGGCTTGTTAGTGTTGCGAATGTTAATAGGGATACCGGCTTTTCTCACGGGAAAAACTGCGTCCTCATGTAAAACGCTCGCGCCCATGTAGCTTAATTCCCTAAGTTCCGTGTAAGTTATATACTCGATGACTTTCGGGGCGTTCACTATTCTTGGGTCTGCGCTCAACATTCCTGAAACGTCCGTCCAGTTCTCGTATAAATCAGCCTTGACTGAACGCGCAATTATTGAGCCCGTAACGTCAGAGCCTCCGCGCGAAAAAGTTTTTATGCTTCCGTCAGGCATTGAGCCGTAAAATCCCGGAATGACAGCATAATTTAATTCCTTTAATTTTTCTCCGGCGGTCTTGAAAGTTTTTTCCTCGTTCAAAATTCCTTTCTCGTCAAAGAAAATTATCTCCGCCGCGTCAACAAAAGGCCAGCCCAAAAATTTTGCGATTATCTTTGAGTTTATATATTCGCCCCTGCTTGCAGGATAATCGCCTGTCGGACAGACAGGTAAATTTTTTTTGATCGTCTCGATTTCAGATTGAATGTCGAAACTTATTCCAAGCTCTTTAATAATTTCTTCGTAGCGGTCAGAAATTTTTTTGAGCGTGCCGGAAAAATCTTCATTATTTTTGCTTTGAGCGTGGCATTTATAAAGCAGGTCGGTGATTTTTATGTCATCGCTGAATCTTTTTCCCGGTGCTGAAGCAACGACGAATTTACGCGCCGGATTATCTTTAATAATTTTGACGGCCTTTTTAATCTGCGAAGCGTCAGCCAGTGAAGTGCCGCCGAATTTTGCAGTTATTACGTTCAAATTAAAACACTATCCTAAATTAAATTTATATACGACAGCGGAATGAACCGCCGAAGCTGTTATTATAGCGTCAGGGACGGGCAAAAATTTATCGCTGTGCAAGGGATACTCACAGCCTGCGCCGATGTGATAGAAATTCCCGGTCCGGGCCATTATAAAAAATCCGAAATCCTCGCTTATAAATAAAGGCTTCTCGATTATGTTGACATTATCAGATCCTAAAGTTTCACGCGCTGTATTTTCAACGAATGAAGTTAAAGCGTCATTGTCATTGATAACACCCGGCGTGCTTAAATTAAAATCACATTCGCATTTAGCCCCGAATGAGGCCGAAATTTTTTCGCAGATGTCTTGAAATTCTTTGACCATTCGAGCGCGCTCGTCAATTCCGTAAGTTCTGATTATGCCGTTAAATTCAGCACGCCCGGCCAAGATATTTCCTGCCGTTCCTGCGTTAAACTTCCCGACAGTTACAACGCCGTCAGGGTTATTCATTTTCAAAATTTCGGTGATTATGTTCGCAGCAGCCTGAATCGCGTCAATGCCCTTGTCCCTCTGCGCACCGTGTGCTGACTTGCCGATAATAATAATCTTAAACATGCCTGAAGCGGCGTAAAAATTCCCGTATTTAATTCCCACGTGCCCGGCAGGCAACGCAGGGTCAACATGACAGCCGAAGACGGCATCAATATTTTCGAGGCAGCCTGCTTTAATCATTCTGTCAGCTCCGCCGCTGCCCTCCTCGTCTGGCTGAAACAAAAAAGTTACAGAGCCGCTTAAATCTTTTTCGTGCTTCTTCAAAATCATTGCCGCGCCCAACGCTCCCGTTATGTGAACGTCATGACCGCAGGCGTGCATAAAGCCCTTATTTTGAGAAGCAAATTCCGTGCCCGTTGCCTCGTCAATCGGCAATGCGTCAATGTCGGCACGAAGAGCGGAATTTTTTCCGGGAAAACTTCCTTCAAGCCTCGCTATTATCCCTGTACCTAAAATTCTTTTATAAGGAATTTTTAAGCCGTCTAAAGTTTTTTCGATTAACTCCGCCGTTTTATATTCATGATTTCCGATTTCGGGTATCTTATGAAATTCCTGACGCAACAAAATTAATTTTTCTTTTAATTCCTGAGCTTCTGAATAAAAATCAATTTTCATTTTTTATTTTTATAATTTTCGTAATGAAGCCTCAAGAGCGGTCTTTAACGTTGTGCCTTCGTCCTTGTCCTTAATGACGCGGGCCGGGCAGCCTGCAACGACTTTTCCGGGCGGAACGTCTTGAATTACGACAGCCCCTGCGGCAACGACGGAATTTTCTCCGATGTGAACGCCCTCAATGACAACCGCGTTAGCTCCGATTAAGACGTTATCTTCAACGATGACGGGCTTTGCGCTAGCCGGTTCAATCACACCTGCAAGGACAGCACCTGCTCCGACGTGGCAATTTTTCCCGACAGTCGCACGGCCTCCAAGTATTGCGCCCATGTCAATCATAGTTCCGTCTCCGATTACGGCTCCGATGTTAATAACCGCGCCCATCATGATAACGGCGTTCTTTCCGATTGAGACGTTGTCGCGGATAATCGCGCCGGGCTCGATACGCGCCTGAATATTTTTCAAGTCAAGTAACGGAATTGCGCTGTTGCGTGAAGAATTTTCGATGACTATCTCGTCAATTTTATTTTCATTTTCCTTTATGACCGGCTCAAGTTCTGCCCAGTCCCCGAAAATAATTTTGTCGCCTGCCCCGAAGATTTTTGCGTTAGTTTTCGAGAAATCAATTTTTTCCTGCCTGCCGTCAGGCATGGCTTTCTCGCGCAAAAAAATTTTTACGGGCGTAACTTTTTTCGCGTCAGCTATGAATTTTATAATTTCCTGTGCATTCATGTTTATTCAGGTAGGAGTTAGGAATTAGGAGGCAGGAAGTAAAAAAATAACTCCTAACTCCTACCTCCTACCTCCTAACTGTCAATAAAGTCTTTCATGTTGTAAAGGCCCGCGCTCTGATTTACGAGCCACTTAACCGCCGATAACGCGCCCTTTGCAAATAAAGCCCTGTTCTTTGCGTCATGCTTTAATGTAATAGTCTCAAGGCCGTTTGAAAAAATTATTTCGTGAGTTCCGACCTCAGAGCCGTAGCGCAGTGAATGAATACCTATTTCATTCTCAGGGCGTTTTCCGTTTTCATGACGGCCTATATTAAAAGCTAATTCGGGCTTGGCCTCCTGTAATCTTTTCGCAAGCATTAAAGCAGTTCCGCTGGGCACGTCTAATTTCTGATTGTGGTGAGCCTCTATTAATTCGATGTCGCAGTCTCCGAAAACTTTTGCAACCCTCTCGGCAATGTCAGCAAGCAAAGCAACGCCGATCGACATATTAGGCGACTGAAAGACGGGAATTTTTTTCGCGGCCTCTTTAATCAAATTTAGTTCCTCGTCAGTGTGTCCCGTTGAGGCGATTAAGACGGGCAGATTTTTTTTCACGCAGTAATTTAATAATCCATCGACGGCCTTATGATTTGAGAAGTCCACTACGCAGTCAGCCGCGCCGTTAAAATCTTCAAGGGATTTATATTTTCCTCCGCCGGTCTCAAAAGTAATGTCAACGAGAGCGGCAATGTTTCCGCTTCCTGCCATTTCCGTGAGTATATGACCCATTTTGCCGTTCGCGCCGTTAATGATTAGTTTCATAACTCCTACCTCCTACTTCCTAATTCCTACCTAAATCAGCCCCTGCTCTTTCATAATCGCTTCGAGCTTCAGCCAGTGAGCCTCTTCCATCGGAACTAACGGAAGCCTCAAATAATTTTCACAGAAGCCCATAGCAGCCATTGCGGCCTTGACGGGTATCGGGTTGACTTCGGAGAACAGAGCATTAATCAACGGGAGCATTTCGCACTGAAGAGCCGCCGCGCCTTTGACATCGCCTGCAAAAAATCTGTCGCAAATTTCGACCGTCTTTTTAGGCGCAGGATTTGAAAGCACGGAGATAACTCCCTTGCCGCCCATTGAAAGAATAGGGACAATCTGATCATCGTTGCCTGAATAAATATCGAGCTTATCGCCAACTAACTGGGCTGTCTGAACTATCTTCGCTATATTGCCGTTAGCCTCTTTAATTCCCGAAATCATGGGGTGGTCTGCTAATTTCGCGTAAGTCTCCGGCTCGATATTAACGCCTGTTCTTGAAGGAACGTTATAAAGGATTAACGGCTTTGTCGAAGCGTCAGCGATGGCCGTGTACATTTTTACAAGCCCGTTTTGCGTTGTTTTATTGTAGTAGGGAGTTACGGCCAAAATTCCGTCAGCTCCGGCATCGCAGGCAAACTTAGTCAAATAAATAGCGTGTGCCGTATCGTTCGAGCCTGTCGAAGCTACAACTGGACATCTTCCCGCGACTCTCTTGACTGAAAATTCAATGACTTTTTCGTGTTCGGGGTCGGTGAGCGTTGAGCCTTCGCCAGTAGTCCCAGCAATAACGAGGGCGTTAATTCCCTGTTCGAGCTGCCAGTCGAGCAGTTTAGCGAGTGAATTATAATCGACTCCGCTTGCGTTCATGGGTGTTATAAGAGCAGTAGCAGCACCTTTGAAAATATGACTTGATGCCATGATTTTTTCTCTCCTTTATTTTATAAATTTGTAATAAAAAAACCGCCCTGTGAATGAGCGGCTTAATCTATGCAATATAAATATATATTTGTGTCCTTGACATACTCCCCACGACTGAAGTCGGGGGATTCTGGTATCTCCAAACCTGCCTGATTTCTCAAGCCTTATTAGTTCTCCTCCAATGGTTGATGCCCCAACCATGTCATTCACACTAAGGCATAAATATATACTCACGCTTTATCTTGAGTGAGGACATGCAAGGAGACACAAAAAGTTTATAGGTAAAATTCACTAACATTATTTTCTATCTCCTTTCAAATTTTTTTAATATTCTTTAATATTGCGTGCAGAATGATAGACGCAAAAGTTAATTCTGTCAAACGGTTATTTTATAAAATCACACGAAGAATTAAATATGTCAGTAAACCGTTAAATAAAATGCTGTCGAATCGGTCTAACATTCCGCCGTGTCCCGGTATTAAATGCCCGGAGTCCTTCTGTCCTGTCTCGCGCTTGATTAAAGATTCAGCAAGATCTCCGGCTTGACCGGCAATGCCGCAGATAAAACCGATTGTTATCATTTCTCTTGGAAGGCTGAAAAAATAAATTGCCGCCGCGCTGACTAAGAGGCTTCCGATTATTCCTGCGACAAAGCCCTGAACAGTCTTGCCAGGACTGACATGCTCGCAGAGTTTTACAGAGCCGAATAATTTTCCGCCGATATAGGCCCCAACATCACAGCCCCACGTGCAAAAAAATAACGTCATTAAAATTTCGCGGCCTATTATGTAATCGCGCAACATTATCATGCAGACCCAAGGGACGGTGATATAAAGCACGCCCGAAATTATTCCGCCGGTGTTGAAAACTGCGCTGCTGCTGCCTTTTGAGAATTGACGCTTGAAAATTTCAACGGTGAAAACTCCGCAGACGCATAGCGATAAAATCATTGCCAGGATTATTGACTGTGAATTTTCACGTGTCGCCGCAATTAAAAAAATCAGCGAAAAAATATAGCCCACGCCCGGAGAAATTTTCATGCTTTTTATTTTTGCGTAACGCTCCAGCATTCTGTAATACTCTGAAAGCGAGATTAAAGCGATTAACGATGCCGTGAGCGTCCAAATAATTCCGCCGTAATGAACTGCTCCCAAGATTATCGCAACGATAAAAACGCTGCTGAAAGTTCTAAGCTGAAGTTCAGCTCTTCCGGCCTTGTCAATTTTTGAGACCGCCATAGCGTCTTTCCCTCCCTGCATAGTTTTCTAGTGCCTTGTCGAGTTCATTTTCGTCAAAGTCAGGCCAATGAATGTCCGTGAAATAATATTCGCTGTACGCGCTCTCCCACAGCCAGAAGTTGCTAAGCCTTAATTCTCCGCTTGTCCTGATAATTAAATCGGGGTCGGGAACGTCGGGAAGGTAAAAATATTTTCGCAGGTCTTCTTCAGTAACGGGGGCTTGAGGTTTTGAAGCGATTAACGAGTTCACAGCGTCGAGAATTTCAGCGCGTCCGCCGTAGTTTATGCAGAGAATGAAATCTAAGATATTTTGATCTTTCGTGTAGTCTTCGGCCCACCGCATTTGCTTTAATAAATCCTCAGGGAGTTTATCTTTTCGTCCGCAAAATCTTATTCTCGCCCCTTCGGCTTTAACTTCGTCAACTTTTTTGCGAATGTAATATCTAAACAAACTCATGAGCCCTGTAACTTCCATAGCCGGCCTGTTCCAGTTTTCAGTCGAGAAAGCATAAACTGAAAAATAACGAATGCCGCGAGCTTTTACGAGCCTGACCATGTTTTCAAGTTTTCGCAGTCCTGCTCTGTGTCCCATGAGGCGCGGAAGATTTCTTTTCTTTGCCCATCGCCCGTTGCCGTCAAGAATTATTGCCAAGTGTGTCGGAACTTTTTTTTCTAATTTTTTTTCTTCTGCCATAAAATTTTTTCCCCTTTTAATTTTTTTAATTAATCTCGTCAATTTTTAATTTTAATGCTTTTATGTCCTGCCACGTTAAATCTTTCGGGCTGCCCTTTGCGCGTGAGGCGTTCCGCAGTAAATAACTTGGGTGGAACATCGGAAATAATTTTATACCGCGCCAGTCCAGCCATTGACCGCGCAATTTCGTAATTCCCTGTTTGCTTTTTAAGAGCCACTGCGCTGAAATATTCCCCATAGCGACGACTATTTTAGGACGCAATAATAATAACTGCGCCTCGATATATTCGCTGCACGCCAGCATTTCTTCCTGTTCGGGATTTCTATTATCAGGCGGACGGCATTTAACAATGTTTGCAATATAGACGGAGCTTCGCGGAATGCCTCCGCCCTGCTCTAAAATTTTAGTCAGCAGCTGACCGGCCGGCCCTATAAAAGGTCTTCCGCTGAGGTCTTCTTCTTCGCCGGGCCCCTCGCCGATTATCATCACTTTGCAATTTTCTACAGGCCCTTCGCCAAAAACCGTGTTATGCCGCTGTTCGCAGAGCTTGCATTTTTGACAGTTCTGCACGCGGTTTTTTAACTCTTCCCATGCTGAATTAATATCAATGCTCATAAAATATCTCGTTTACTTTTATATTAACCTGCTTAATTTCCATGCCCGTGAGATAGCTGAGGCCTTTTAATAATTTTCTCTGCAATGCACGGGCGATCGATAACGCGCTTTTATTTCCTAAGTTCAAATCTATTTCGATATCAATGCTGATTTTGTCATCATAAATTTCAATATCAAGCTCGCGGATTTTTTTGATGTGATTTCCAAGCTCTAATAATTTTCTGCTGATCTCGACGAGTGCGTCGTGTTCAATCGTAACTCTTCCGTTGAAGCTGAATAAAGGCTTGACGATTGTGTTGCGCGATTCGTCTTTTTCTCTGCCCCTAAAGAAACCGCGTATCTGACTGACTAACTTTCCTGCAAAATTTTGCTGAACCTGAGCTTTTGCAACTGGGACAACGTGCTGTTTTTTTTCACGGCGTTCGCGCAAAGCGGCTTCAATTTCTTCGGGCGATGAAATTTCTTCTATGCTTATAAATTTTGACGGGGGATTGAGGCCGAGACGTTTGACGATTTTATTAATCATTCCCTCCGACGTGGCCAAGATCATTAATTTATTCGGGGGATTTTTTGTGAGGTATCTTATGACTTCGTCTCTGTGATCTTCGTATTCAAAAATTGCGCGTTTAATGGCACGCAGCCTATTGACTTCGGATTTAGCACTGCGGCCGGCTAAAATTCTTCCGCGTGAAATTACAAGACCGTCATCAATGATAACGTCTATACCGTTTTGCTTTGCTACGTGAGTAGCTCTGTGGCTCTTGCCTGTTCCGGCCGGGCCGACGAAAGCGAAAATTTTTATTTTTGATAGTCCTTCGGAATTTTTAGATGAGTTCAACCTGCGCCCCCAATGATGTTAATTTTTTGTCGATGGCTTCATAGCCGCGCCATACGTGGACCATATCATCGACTGTTGTTTCGCCTTCAGCGGCCAGCCCTGCCATTATTAACGCCGCGCCTGCTCTCAAGTCCGTAGCTCTTACCGGTGCACCCTGAAGTTTATCAACGCCGTGAATTATCGCTACATCGCGTGCAATTTTTATATCCGCCCCCATTCTGTTTAATTCCTGAGCGTAAAGAAAACGCGCCTGAAAAACGCTCTCTTCAATCGTGCTGACACCTTGAGCAAGCGAGAGAGCCGCCGCCATTTGAGGCTGTGCGTCAGTCGGGAAGCCGGGATAGGGCAAAGTTTTTATAGCGACCGGGTGAAGACGTTTTTTTGACGGAAAAACTTCGACGGTATTTTTTTTGACTTTGAATTTTGCTCCGCTCTCCTCAAGTTTTGCTAATATCGCGTCAATATGTCGCGGCACTACGTCCTCAACTTTAATATGACCGTTAGTCATGACACCGGCTAAAATATAAGTGCAGGCTTCGATCCTATCCGGGATAACGCGCTCGCGGCCTGAATGAACTTTATCAACGCCCTGTATTCTAACGCTGCCGGTGCCCTCGAGTTCGACAGGAACGCCGATACAACGCAGAACGTCCGCAAGATTATCAATTTCAGGCTCACGCGCTATGTTTTCAATTATTGTCTCACCCTGAGCTAACGAAGCCGCCATCATTAAATTTTCAGTTGCTCCTACTGAGGGGAAGTCAAGATAAATTCTGCGGCCCCTCAAACGTCCTTTTACTTTCGCATGAACGACACCGTTTTGAACGTCAATTTCCGCGCCCATTTGTTTTAAGCCTTTCAAGTGTAAATCAATCGGCCTTGCGCCTATTGAACAGCCGCCTGGCAGAGGCAGCGAAATCTGACCGCAGCTCGCAAGAAGAGGCCCAAGCAATAACGAAGAGCCGCGCATTTTGCGTGCTAAAGTTTCTGAGACTTCCCATTTAATTTCATTGGGAACTTTGAAAATCATTTGAGGATCTTTAAGTTCGCGGTTAATTTCAATTTCAACGCCCAAGTCTCTCAAAATTTCAATCATTGTATTAATGCCGTATAGATCCGGCACGTTATCCAGCGTCAAAATTCCGTCCCGCAACAATAAGCAGACAGGCATGACAGTTAGAGCGGCGTTCTTAGCTCCTTGAGTTTTCACTGTGCCTTTTAACGGAATACCGCCGTTAATTTTCATTATATTTTCTATAGTGTAGTACCTCCCTCAGTATTATTTTCCCAAAATTCTTTAACGTACCCGGCCGCAGTGTCTTTTGAAAGGCCTAAACTTTCCGAAACCATATTAATAGCATTTTCGATTGAAGAGCCAAGTTTCCTGCAAGTTTCAACCACACCTTGTATTTTCTGTTCTCTGCCGTATGCTTCAGTAGCGTACTCCTGACTGAACAACGTAAACATTATATCTATAACCTCCTTTTTGCGGCTTTCAAGATATTCTCTCAACACGTTTGAATTTTGACAAATTCTGATAGTATTTTCAATCGTTGCTTTACTGTAGCCGTGAATTTTTCTCTGCTCATCAAAAACATGACAGAAAATTATATATTGACCGATTATGTCGTCTTTATTTTCAACGTGAATAACTCTTGCGGTCAAATCTAATTTTGCGTTCGGATTTTCAAAAAAATCTTCACGTAACGAAATAAAATCTTTTTCGATTTTTTTATCGCCGGTATAAATAATATAAAATTCCGGCTCTGGAATTTCTAATTTTGTAGAACTGTATACAATTTTGCCGTTGTCATGTATGTAATCATGATAGGTTGAAGCAAGATACAATAAAACTCTGATTAAAATATTTATTGACCATGTTGATTGAGCTTCGATTAAAATAATCAGCTTGTTTTTAACTAAAATCCCCATGTCGTTATAAGTGCGATTAAAAAGAACATGAGTTAAAGTTAAAATTTTAAGGTCGTTTTCTTTTACGTCTGTCATTTCCGGGTGGAGTGCCTGAAATAATTGCAAAAGATATTTCGGAATGCTGAACAGATCCGCGAAAATTGTGTCCTTTGCATTACGGCGTGCAGTTGCTTTTTTCGCTTCAGTCATTTTTAGAAAAATTCTCTCACAGCCTCGTGAATTTTTTTGCTCGCCGAACCGTTCCCGAAAGGCATTTTATTTTTTGCGATTATAGTTTTCAAATATTCAGGCTCATTCAAAATTTTTAACGCTTCACTGCGGATATTGTCGCGCTCAGTGCCGACTAATATACACGTCCCGTGAGTTATCGCTTCCGGCCGTTCTGATAGAGTACGCATAATTAAAACAGGCTTGTTAATCGCGCTGGCCTCCTCCTGCACTCCTCCGCTGTCGGACAAAATAAAAGTGCTCTTGCTCATAGCGTAGACAAATTCAGGATAATTCAAAGGCTCCGTGAAAATTATATTTTCCGTAAAATATTTAAGGGAATTTTTTATAACGTCCCGGACAACGGGATTTTTATGAAGAGGAATTAAAAACACGACATCATTGCGATTTTTTATGACATCAGCCACAGCCGCGCAAATCCCTTCGAGAGTTTTTCCCCACGACTCGCGCCGGTGAGCAGTCATTAAAATCATGTGCCTGCCGTTAATTTTTTGCATGTATTCAGGTTCGCTCTTGGCCTTGCTGCGTTCGAGAATGTCATACAGAGCATCAATGACGGTGTTGCCCGTTATAAAAATATTTTTGCTCTTGCCCTCGCGCCGTAAATTTTCCGCGTCGCCTTCAGTCGGAGCAAAAAATAAATCTGCTATTCCGTCTGTCAAAATTCTGTTAGCCTCTTCAGGAAACGGCAACGCTAAATTATGGCTCCTCAATCCTGCCTCAACATGACCGACAGGAACATGACGATAAAAACCTGCAAGAGCCGCCGCGAATGTCGTCGAAGTATCTCCGTGTACTAAAATCATATCTTGCGGATTTTCGTCCAGAAATTTTCCCACGCCCTGCAGCACGCTTGAAGTTATGTAGTCAAGTGTCTGCGCCTGCTTCATTATATTTAAGTCAACGTCAGGAGTTATTCCGAAATCTTTTAATGCCTGTCTTAACATGTCCGTGTGCTGTCCTGTCGCAAGCGTTGTAACTTTGAAGTCAGGATTTTTTTTAAGTTCTAAGATCACAGGAGCCATTTTTATGGCTTCAGGCCGTGTGCCCGCTACGCATGTAATATTTTTCATTTTTTTTATTTCAGCCTCAAATATAATTGTATTCCGGCAAAAAGCATTAAAACCTGCAACGTTAAAATTATGCTCACCGTTAAAATGTTCGAGCCGGTCAAAGAAATTAAAATATGATGTAAATGTTTTTTATCAGGGTAGAACGGAGATTTCCCCGACAACATTCGCCGAGTGAATGCCGTCAATGTATCGACAACGGGAATGCCGCCGAATAAGATAAGCAGCAAAATAAATTCGTAAACTCTGACGCTTTGCAAGTTCGGAAGTGCCGAAGTCATGAAGTGCGACGCGAATAAATATCCAAGCAGCGTGCTTCCGCCGTCGCCCAAAAAAGTCTGGGCAGCAGGAAAATTCCAGCACAAAATCCCTAAAGCCATTGCGCCCGTGTAAATTATCGCGTAATCGTTCCCAAGCAAAAATAAAGTTACTGATGAAGCTATGAAAAGCGAAATGCACAGTCCGTTCATTCCGTCAATTAAATTATATGCGCTCGTCAGTCCTGCTATCCAAAGAATAGCAAAAAAACTCACGGCGATATTAAAATTTGTCGGCAATACGACAATAGACGCAGCTATTAAATGAAGTATAAGCCTCAAAAAAGGACTTAGCGAGCACATATCGTCAAGATAACCGCAGAAAAATATTAACGTTCCGCCGGTTGCTATATAACGGAGCGAGGGCAGTTTTTCCGACATTATCACAGCCATTAATAAATATCCCAGCCACAGGCCAAGACCTGCGCCACGCGGCATTTGTCCTTTATGAATTTTTCTAGCGTCGGGAATGTCAATTATTCCGTAAAGTCCAGCAAGTCTTATTGATATCGGAGCGGTCAATCCTCCCCAGAAAAAGCCGATGATGATAAACAAAAATAATTTTACGTCAAGCATTTTTTATAAAACCCCTCCACCTGCCTTAGGCAGGTCCCCCTCCCCTTAGCATGGGCGGCAAGTATGAAGCCATAATCTCGCGCCCCCTGATAAGGGGGAGAGGGCCATGAAATGGCGAGGGGGTTAATATTTATTTCGTTCCGAAAAGTCTGTCCCCTGCGTCGCCAAGTCCGGGAACAATGTAACCGTGATCGTTGAGATGCGAATCAAGTGCCGCGATAAAAATCGAAGCGTCCGGGTGATCTTTATGGACTCTTTCAATTCCATCAGGAGCGGCGATTAAGCACACAAGTGAAATTTTACGGCCTCCGCGTTTCTTAATGAGGCTTATTGCCGCGCTTGCGCTTCCGCCTGTTGCCAACATCGGGTCAAGCACAAAAATTTCTCGCTCCTCAATATCAAAAGGAAGTTTGCAATAATATTCAACGGGCTCAAGAGTCTTGGGGTCTCTGTAAAGTCCTATGTGCCCGACTTTAGCGTTAGGCACGACCCGTAAAATTCCGTCTACCATTCCTAAACCTGCTCTCAAAACGGGAACTATTGCGAGCTTCTTGCCCTCTATAGTCTTTACCGTAGTTTTTTCGATAGGTGTCTGAACTTCTTTGTCAGTGAGCGGCAGGTTGCGCGTGATCTCATAGACCATAAGGCCGGCGATTTCCTGAAGAAGCTCACGGAACTGCTTAACGCTCGTGTTAATGTCGCGGATTATTCCAACCTTATGCTGAACTAACGGGTGATTGAAAATTACAACGCGACCGCCGCCCTGATAGATGACATTCAACGTAGATCTTTCAATCTGAGCGATTTTATTAATTCTGCGTATATGTCTGCCGCCCTCAAATTCAGTTGACAGCCAAGTCTCAAGAATTTCCGGGACTTCTTCCGGCTTGAGTAAAGTTCCGCCCAGCGTTATGACGTTCGCATTGTTGTGGGCTTTTGCCATTTTCGCGTAGTGTGCATGGTTGCACGGCACTGCGCGTATGCCGGGTACTTTATTTGCGGCGATTGCAATTCCGAAACCTGTTCCGCATAATAAAACGCCTGCGTCGGCTTCTTCTTCAAGAATCGCCCTGCCGACTTTTATAGCCGGGCCCGTGTAATCGTCGTCGTGGTCATATTCATACGCTCCAAAATCAATGAGCTCGATACCATCTTTTGAGCGTAAAAATTTGACAACTGCGTCCTTCAAAACAAACCCTGCGTGGTCGCAGCCAAATGCTATCTTCATGTTAGAGTACAACTCCCTTTCTAAATGGATTTATTCATATGGAAAAATTTTCTTAATATTATAGCAAGTAAATTCCACAAAAAAATGAGGAGCTAGTTCCTAACCCCCCATTCTTAAATTTTAACTCGTGAATTTTCATTCGCCTAAGTCAAGCCTTATAATTTCCTCGTTATTATCGCTTTCATTTCCATTCTCTTCTTCAGAAAGAGAATTTACTTTATCATTAACGGCTTCATGCTCTTCAAAAATTTCATCATCTTCAAGATCATCAAGCGGAGCTAATTCCTCTTTCTCCTCCTCGTTTGTCTCATCGGACTGGACAGGCTCGTCCAAATTATCTTCGGGCGTAATTTCCTCTATGACATCTTCAACTTCAACCGGCGCGTCCGTTTCTTCTTCCCTTATAACCGGAAATTCCTCAAAATCTAAAACTTCATTGGTCGGGACTTCAAGAGCATCTGATGCAATTTCGTCCTCAGCTTCTTCGGGTTCAGGCTCCGGCTCAATAGAAACTTCCGGCTCTTCCTGTAAAACTTCCGGGACAGTATCAGGCTCCTGCTCTTTATTTTCGCTCAAAGCCTCGTCTAATTTTTCTTCCATTACGCTGAAGGCTTCGGCGAGTTCTGCGTCCGGCTTGTCCTGACTTTCGGGAATTAAATTAAAATCTTCGGATAATTTCGGCTGTTCCTCCGGCTCTGAAATTTCTTCAGCGGCTTCGATCGGCTCCTGTTCTTGCAAAATTTCCGGCTCTTCGTGTTCTATCTGCGCTTCGCCTTCGTCATCGCTGCTTGAAATTTCCGGCTCAGGCTCTGAATTTTCGATTAAGTCCTTGAAATTTATATCTTCTTCATTGACGGGCGGCAGTGTTACGCTGGCATCGACCGGCAGATCTTCAAATTCTTTGCCGTTCTGAACAACAGGAATAAAAACCGCAACAACCTTCGTGTTTTTGTTATTGCCTGCTGCGTCCTGAATAGCCTTGAGAACTTCGTTATAAAGCCAAGAGTGAGGCTTGCCGTCCTTCTGCTTGATAACGTCAACGACTTCAACATTAGTCTTGTTCTTTTTTGGAGCTGACGCGCCTAAAAATCTGTCAGCCGAAAATTTCCCGGAGCCTTCCGCCGTGCTCTTCGTCAAACGTCTTCTGACTGATTCCTCAATGCTGAACTCCGGCAAATCTTCAACAGGCTCGCCCTGTTCCCTGCGCCATTCTATTTCGTGCCTGTCAATTACGGAATGAATATTCTCAAGTCCCTTAAATATCCGCATTGTCTAATTCTTCCTCTTTTCTTTCGGTCCAGACCTCGTTAATGTCGGCGATACCGTCATTTAATTTTTCAACGGCCTTGAGAATTTTGTCATAAAGTTTTTCGTACGGTCTTCTCGAATTTGCAATTAAACCTGTTGACCATACAACGCCCGAAGTTAAATTGTACGGTATTCTTTTATGAAGCGGCAGGTCTGCGGCTACGGGATAATCTCTGTCCGCGATAAGCTGATTTGCAATTTTTGCCATTGATGACGTGTCATAACCTACTTTTACCAGCGGAAGCTGCGCTCTTTCCTTGCCGGCCTTCTGAGCAACGGAATACATTAAGCCGAGATTTGACAGCGAGAAGAAATCCGGCCTGACAGGAACGACAACGACATCAGCAAAATCAATCGCGTGCTTTGAAGCGTCCTCAAGGTTCGGGGGGCAGTCAATGACGATCCATTCTTCGGGCGCGTCCGCGTCGCTGTCCTCAAGAGTTTTTTTAATTCTTAATGAACCTTTGAAATAATTTTTCATGAAGCCTAAAGCGTCAGAAAAATTGTTCGAGGGGTCAAGGTCAACGGCAAGAACTTTATTATGTCTGACTAAAGCTATCTGCGCAAGAATAACCGATATGGTGGTCTTTCCTACTCCGCCCTTGCGGTTAAGTACCGCTACTGCAATTTTTGACATGTTATCTATCACCTGTTTATAAATTTTATTCTTTCATAATTTTTTAATATTATAGCAACAAGCCGCGACCCTCTGAAAAAATTTTTATGCTAAAATATTTTTGCTAGCATTATAAAAAATT
>JAFSXR010000017.1 GCA_017443985.1 Synergistaceae bacterium | reverse complement strand
CTTTTTTCAAAATTGCCGGCCAGTCGCCCTGTTCTTTTGAAAGGACAATGCCTAACGAGCCGGGATAGCCCATTAACGGCGAGGGAAGGTCAGCCTCTACAAAATAACCGCCGAGTGCAGCGACCTGACGTAATCAAGGCTCGGTGTGTCCGTCATTCGTGCAGAAGAAGGCCGCGTCTTTGCCGTATTTTTCAATCCAAGCGGGCATGTTCTCAAGAATATACTGCTGGGCTCCTGCCATTCCTACATCGCTCGTAGGGTCGGGAGCTGTCTCGAAAACAAATTTAATTCCTAAATCTTTGCAGGCTTCTTCCATGATTGCGCGGCGAAGTCCTAAAGTCTCGTAGCTCATGTGGCGCGGGAATGAAATATGAATGAATGTCTTTGCGCCCATTTTCTTAGCTCCGAGAGGAATTGTGTAACCGCGTCCGATATGGTCAGTGTGGACGGAAATGTCAGCGGCTTCGGAAATTACGCCGGGGTCCTCGTGAGGTTCGCCGGCAAGTAAAAGAATATCGCTTCTCTTTTCGCGTACTCTTCTGAACGCCTCAGCAGTTCCCGGCACGGCCTGATTGACAACGATGACTTTCATTTTAGGATCGTCAGCAAGGCCAAGTATCTGGCTGATTGTCGTCTCCTGCTCTGACGGGAAATTGTCCGGGTATGTGATGTGAGTAATCATTCCGCCGTTCGCGCTGTCGCCGTACATCTTAATCATTAACTCCGCGCCGCGCAGGTCGTCTTCGCTCTGCGAGACTGTCCCGGTAACTATTCCGATATGGAAGGGAGCTTCTTTTTTCTCCGGCTCTTTCTTCATTGCATCAGTAAGGGCTTCCTTCACGCCTTCTTTGACCGCGTCTTTAACCGCGCCTTTCATATCGTCAACAGACGGAAGACCGGCAGCCATCGCTGAACCTGCAAATAACGCTAACGCAAGCATTATTAATAATGCAAATTTGAATTTCAATATAAACTCCTCCTTAAAGAAAATGTTTGAATGTAAGATTATTATATCAGTTACAAAATTTTTTCGCTCTCAGCTAAGAACATGAAAAAAAATAACGCAAAAAAAACTCTCCTGAAAAATTTTCAAGAGAGCTGTTAATTTTCTTTAACTTAATTCTATTTTATTTTTATTCTGCCTTGAGGCTCTTTATATTTTTCCGGGAGCGTCTCAAACTGGCTCACATAATCTCCCAATACTTCATATGCTATAGAAAACGGAGGCTCAATTATTTTTGTTCCTTTGAATACATGCCCGTTTCCGTTTTCAAGCAAAACATAATCAATAGAAATAACTTTATAAATTTTCTTAGGGTCTATAGGCTCGCCGTTCACATAGACATCACAAACTCTTCTGTCTCCGGAGATAGCAGTGTTGCCTTTATCGTCCATTATGACGGGCGTGGGAATACCTGTATTTATTTTGTAAGTCATGCCGGCAACGTGTAAAAGTCCTCCTTCATTGCCGGGCATGTTCCTTGCTCCTATTTCAAGATCGTCAAGGATTGATTGTCCGGGAACTTCAGCAATGCAAATATAATCAATGAAGGGCAGAACATTCACGACACTGTTTAGCGTAACATCTCCGGCTTTTATGTTGGCTCTGATACCGCCGCTGTTTAACAAAGCTATGTCAGCTTTGCCGGTAGGAGTTTTAGCTGCGGCCGCAAGAAAAGCATCAGCTACAAGGTTGCATAACCCTGTCTCGCCGTTTCTGATGAGCCATTCTACATTACTATTTATAGCAGGCAAATCGAAATCCGCATGAGATAATTTTTGCTCAAGAGTTCCCTCATATTTTGCTTTAATATCTTCAATGAGCTTGACGATTTTTTCATCTTTGGCTTTTACGTCCGCTGAACTTAAAAGAACGGTCGAGATTTTGCCTTCCTTGTTAAGCGTCATTTTTCCTAAATAGTTTAACTTCGTCCCTGTCTGCGTTATGATTACGTCCTTGCCGTCAAGATTTTTAATTTTTAATTCCGGCGTAACTTCATGGGAGTGTCCGTCAATGACTGCGTCAATTCCTCTCGTGTTGGCAACAACGGTCGGTGCGCTCCAATGTTCCGTAACATCTCTTTTATATTCGCCCAAGTGAGCGACAAGAATTACATAATCTGCGCCGCCGGCTCTGACTTCATCAACGGTATTTTGAATTGTCTCATATAATTTTTTGCCGTTGTTTTCGCCGCTGAAGCTGTAGATGTATTTTTTATCTTTGTCCTTAAAGAACGAGGGATTTGATGTTACAACAGTATCAGGCGTAGTAGCTCCGATAAAAGCGACTTTTACATTGCCGTATTCAAGAATTTTATAAGGCTTGAGAACAAGCTCGCCCGTGTGTAAATCTCTAAAATTGCAGGCAGTAAGACCGCAGTCCAGGCTCGCGGCAAGTTTCTTGAACTGTTCCATTCCGAAATCAAATTCATGATTGCCGGGAACAGCTACGTTATATTTTACGGCGTTCATAATTTCAACGAGGTAACCGCCCAGCGAGATTGTTCCTATTGTGCCGCCGCTTGCCCAGTCTCCGGCATCAGCAAGAATTACATACGGTGTTACTTTCTGCATTTCCTGCCTGTATGCTGAGACACCTGCGTAGCCTATAACATCATCGATTCCGCAGTGAACGTCATTAGTGTAGAGAATAATAACATCATCTTGTGGAACTGCCCCTTCGCACGACGCGGCGAAAAGAACAGCAACAAATAAAAACGCTAAAATTTTTTTCATTAATAAGCAACCTCTTCTCAATGAAAATTTTTTCGCTGCTATTATAAAGTATAAAGTAAAAGTTAAATTTTCTCTGGCTCTTTCTTCATTGCATCAGTAAGGGCTTCCTTCACGCCTTCTTTGACCGCGCCTTTCATATCGTCAACAGACGGAAGGCCGGCAGCCATCGCTGAACCTGCAAATAACGCTAACGCAAGCATTATTGATAATGAAAATTTGAATTTCAATATAAACTCGTTTGAATGTGAGATTATTACATCAGTTGCAAAATTTTTCGTTCTCAGCTAAGAATACGAAAAAAATAACGCAAAAAACTCTCCTAAAAAATTTTTCAAGAGTGCTGTATAATTGGTTTTATCAAAACTACTTAAATATTTCAACAAAGGAGTTTTTTTTATGAAGTTCAATAAAATAAAATTTTCAATCGCGCTCTTTTCTTTAGCTCTTGTCCTTTTTGCGGCAGACACGGTCTTCGCTGCTTATGGCCCCGTTCAGGATTTCACGCTTATTAATAGAACCGGCGACACTATCGTAAGCATTTTTCTTAGCCCCACAAGAGCCAACAAATGGAGAGCTGAAGACGAACTTGGCGATTATGTGCTTAAGCATGGCTATGAAATTGAAATTGAATTTAGCCCATGGGAAGACGCACGCTACTGGGATTTAAGAGCAGAGTTTGCTGATGGAACATACGACGAGTGGTATAACTTTGACCTCTTCAGCATTTCTGAAATTACTCTTAGAAGAAACGGAGACGCTGTTTACAGGTAGACAGAAAATACTTTCGCAATTAAAAAGTTAAATTGTCTCTTGTTTGTCCGGCGGCTAGGAGTGCCATAGTCTGAGGCCCGATTTTTCCGATTATGTCATCAGATTTTCTGACTGTGGGCTCTTCGCTGGGAGTGTCCTCTTCTTTTTTGACTTCTTTAATTTCTTCTTGATGTTCCGAAATAGGCTCGTCCTTTTGGATTTTCTTTTTAGAACTCCTAACTCCTAACTCATCACTTCTAACTTTTTTTCGCGGCATTTCTATATTCAGCCAGCCTTGAATTTCGCCGTTCCATTCGCAGGCTCTAAAAGTTTTCGGGTCTTTATCTTCGGGGGGATTGTTGAGACGCTGCCAAGTTCCTCCGCGTGCTTCAATTTCTTTAATCCAAGTCTGTCCGACTGCTGCCCACCATGTAATATCTTGAGCGTCAGTTAAATCTTCGGTGCAGTCATCAATAGAAAAGATGCCCGGCCTCAGCATTTTGAAAGTCATAAATCTAGTCCCGTTTAACCCATCAAGCCTCACGATAAATTCATCACGGTCGGGAAGTTCTGCGGCGTTCAATTTTTCAAGCCCCGTCCCGAACATGCTGACAGCTTTATCATTAAGTTTCAGGACACCCCGCGAGGACATTGCAAAAGGAACAGGAGCGTTCCACCATTCCGGAAACTGCACAGCGTCGGGATTCAATGCAAGCTCAAGAGAAGCGATGAAAGAGCCGGTATTTTTTACGTAAAGGGCTATAGAATCTTCAGGCGAGTCAATTTTTTTAACGTCAAGCGGCTGAAAAATATTTCGCTCCGCTAATTGAGGAAGCCTTTTAATCATAGCGTCGGCGCAATTTCTCTCGACCATTGACACAAGCTGGCCCTTATTGATGACTATAGCGTCGCCGGAGTCCGGGATATAAACGGCAAATTCTGCGGCAGTTCCGAACAAAGTCCGCAGAAAATATATTAAAGGCGAATCCGGCGTTAAAGATGTTAAATTAGTTCCGGGAGTGTTCACTGGTTTATTTCCGTTTCCATTAAGGCGTTTGCAAATTCGGACGTGTCAAAATTATTCAAGTCCTCCGCTCCTTCGCCTAGCCCGATATAACGGACGGGCACGCGCAGTTTTCTAGCGATTGAAATCACCACTCCGCCTTTGGAAGTGTTGTCATACTTCGTCAAAATAATTGAAGAAACAGGAATAATATTATTAAACGTCTCGGCTTGAGCGACTGAATTTTGACCGAGCACGGAGTCTAAAACTAAAACAGTCTCTAATCTTTCTGGCCCGGCCTCACGCGAAAGAACTCTATGAATTTTTTTCAGCTCTTCCATTAAATTATGCTTGTCGTGAAGCCTTCCGGCAGTATCAACAATTAAAACGTCAGCCTTAGAACTTTCAGCGGCTTTCCATGCGTCAAAAGCAACTGCCGCAGGATCGCTTCCCTGACCTTGAGCAACTACGCGAACGCCGGAACGCTCGCCCCAAATTTTTAACTGCTCGACAGCCGCCGCCCTGAACGTATCTGACGCGGCCATGATGACTTTTTTACCCTGATTTTTATACATTGTCGCGAGTTTTCCTGCCGAAGTTGTTTTGCCGCTTCCGTTCACGCCGATCATTAATAAAATCAAAGGAGTTTTATTTAATTCAAAACTTTTTCCCATGCCGTCAACTGAATTTAATTCGCCCGTGATTTTTTCGACAAAAATATTTTTTAATTCAGCCGGAGTTTTTAATTTTTTGCTCTTGGCCTCAGCTTTCAAAAATTCTATTGTCTCTTCAGCAAAGTCAAGCCCTGTGTCGCCGGCTATTAACTGCTCTTCGAGATTGTCCCAAAAATCAGCGTCAAAATTTTTAGCGGAAAATAATTTTGAAATTCCTCCGCTCCATTTTTCACGAACGCCCTTTAAGCTGTTTTTTAATTTTGAAAAAAAAGCCATCGTTATTTACCCGGCGTCTTGCGCATGAAAATAAATTCATAACCCAGCTGGCCGGTTATGCTGTCCTGAGTGCGCCGCGAACCTACGACCTGCCAGCCCTCTTTACCGCGCTGGGCCATTCGCGCTGACAAATTAGTATCAAAAATAAAATCTATTGCGTAGTCATACGAAGGATTTTTTTCAGCAGGCACCGCGTCAAAAGTTCCTGCGCTCATTCCCATGTTCATAAGGCTGCCTGTTAATTTATCGTTGAGCTGCATTAACTGCCACGCTATAAAACCGCCTACAGCAAGCAGCGAAATCAACAGCAAAGGCGTAAAAATCCCGCCCGAAAACGCTGAAATTTTTTTCTTCTTGCTGTCTCCTAAATTTTCTTTTGCAGATTTATCTTTTCTTCCTGCCATTTTTTCTCGTATACCCATAATTTTTTCCTTATCTTTTTCCTCTTCGGGGTTAATTATCACGTCGTTAAGAGTCGGCATATTTTCTCCAAGACCGTCATCAAAACTGCTGTCCTCGTAGTTTTGTTCAGGCTCCCTCGAAAATTCCTCGACAGGCTCATCATAGTCCGGCATGACTGAAGCCGCCGCACCGAGAGCACCGAGCAGATTAACATCAAAATCGTCCGCGTTGTCAATATCTTCAAAATTGCTTTCGGGCGAAAGTTCTGTGCTTACATCTTCTATATCTTCGTTTTTATTTTCTTCGATTAATGTTTGTTCCGGCATTTCTTTTTCTTGCAACTCCTCCGTGTTTTCAGGTAGGAGGTAGGAAGCAGGAGGTAGGAGGTTTTCTTCTTGTTCCGGCGTTGTCTCTATTTCTGAAATTGTTTCGGAATTTTCCGCAGGCTCTTCAATAATTCCTAACTCCTCATTACTAACTCCTAACTCTTCAAATTCTTCCGGCTCTTTCTGCTGTTCTTCTGTCTCGTCAATGACAACAGGCTCGGAATTTTCTTCGGGAGTGTCGACAATTTCCGGCTCTTCAATAATTTCTTGAGCAGGCTCGTTAATACCTCCTGCCTCCTCACTCCTAACTCCTGCCTCTTCCGGCGTATCTTCTTCGTACTGCGAAAAATCAAACTCTTCTGTCAAACGCTCCTCATGGTCCGGGAATGACGGAATAAAATCAAGATTATTTATTTCCTCCTCAAGATTTTGTGCAGCGTTATTCTGTGCAGCTTCAAGCGGAGACTCCGACATGGCCTGAGCTATATTGGCAATTAATTTTTCTTCGGCGGACTGCCGGGACGGGTCATTATTATTGCCAGCCTCGTTCAAAAAATTTTCGGGAAGTTTATAAGGCTCAGGAGCTTCGCGGGTTTCAAGCGTTAAAGGATTTCCCGTCATAGCTTCTGCAATATCTGCCATTAATTTATCTTCCGCAGTCTTAGTTGTCTCCGGCATTGCAACCGAAACGGGGACAGCCTCGCCCTCAGGGCTTGGAGCGGTTTCTTGTGCCTGCGGAATTTCTTCAGCAACATTCAATACAACATCAGCAGACGGCGAAAAAGTTTCAGGCAGAGATTTATTTTCGTTTTCGCTGACTTCTTCGACATCTTCATAATCTTCTTCGGCACTTATTACGGGAATGTCAGGCAAGTTTCCTTCTTCCTGATTTTCGTCCTCGATTAAAGGAATTTCCGGAAGCTCTTGCTCAGGTAAGAGGTTTTCTTCTTGTTCCGGCGTTGTCTCTATTTCAGAAATTACTTCAGAATTTTCTATAGGAACATCAATGATTTTTGGCTCTTCAGAAATTTCTTGAGCAGGCTCGTTAATACCTCCTAACTCCTCACTCCTAATTCCTACTTGTTTAGGCGTAATAATTCCCAGCTCGTCGTTATTATTTATTATTTTCGCTTGGTTTTTGGAAGGTGCTTTGAATGTGCTCTCAACATTAAGGCTTTGCTCTATTTTTTTCTCAAAGT
>JAFSXR010000016.1 GCA_017443985.1 Synergistaceae bacterium | reverse complement strand
CAGCGACAAAGGCGGAAATATCATCACTTGGGCAAGCGGCGGAAACGTCGGCTTCAAGGGGGCAAGAAAATCAACACCGTTTGCCGCCCAGACTGCTGCATCACAGGTCGCGAAGGCCGCACAGGATCAGGGAGTGCAGGAAATTGACGTTATCGTCAAGGGACCTGGTCCCGGACGCGAGAGCGCGAGTAGGTCATTTCAGGCAGCCGGGCTTCAGGTGAACTTAATTAAAGACGCTACGCCCATTCCTCACAACGGCTGCAGACCACCAAAGAGGCGTCGTGTCTAAATTCTAAAAGGAGATTTTGGAATTTGGAGAACACCATTTTTAAGGTTTTTATTGAAGAAAAAGCTCAAGATTACGGAAGGTTATACCTTGAGCCTCTCGAAAGGGGCTACGGCGACACGCTTGGCAATGCTTTGAGACGCTTGCTCCTTTCCTCAATTAGGGGGGCCGCTGTTGTTGCTGTAAGGATTGACGGAATACTTCACGAATTTAGCACTATTCCTGGTGTTCGTGAAGATGTCATTGAGATTTTGATGAACTTAAAGCATATTCCTATAAAGGTAAAAGCTGGAACTAACAACGACAACTTAAATAATGAGACCTTCAAAGTTATTACTTTGGACTCTGATGAGTTGCAAAGAGATAAAGATTTATTTAATCGTGCGGAGAATCCGGGAGTTATTACAGCAAAAGACCTGCCTTGGGACAGTGATTTTGAATTTTGCGGGAATGGTGTTTTATGCACTCTTGAACCCGGTGCTCATTTAGTTATGGAAATTTATGTTGCACAGGGGGTCGGTTATTTGTCTGCTGAACGTGAAAGACCTGCACAGCCGCAGCTCCCTATCGACGCACTTTTAACTGATGCAATATTTTCTCCGGTCAAGCGAGTTAATTATCAGATCGAGCCGGCAAGAGTCGGACAGAGCATTGATTTTGAGCGACTTATATTAGAAGTTTGGACGAATAGCGCAATTTCGCCAGAGGAGGCCGTAGGACAAGCATCAAGAATTGCTCAGACGTATTTTGCCAGAGTGGCTGATACTGTAACTACAGCCCCTCATGTTCCGCCTGCGCCTACACCGGAGCCTCCAGTAGTACCAGTGCCTAGACCCGATCCAGACCCATTTTTGACGCATAATATTCATGATTTAGAACTTTCAATAAGGAGTGAAAACTGCTTATTAAGGGGCGGCATTAAGTTTGTGTCTGACTTACTTAGTAGGTCCCATGATGACTTGCTGAAAGTTCGTAATCTTGGAAAAAAATCGCTGGATGAAATTGAAGATAAACTAAGAGAGCTCGGCTATTCGCTTGCCGCTAATTCGATGTCTACCTCTATGCAGCTGGAATCTGAAGAGCCTGTCCCGGCCGTTGAGCTCGAAGTTAAACCGCCCAAGCCGGCAAAGCCCAAGACTACTAAAGAAGCGAAACCGAAAAAATCTAGCTCTAAAGCTAAGGCTAAGGCCGAAGCTCCTAAAGCTGAAGAAGTGAAAGCCGAAGAGGCAGCGACAGTCGAAGCTGTAGTTACCGCTCCTGTTGAAGAGCCTGCCCCGGCCGTTGAGCCCGAAGTTAAAGAAGAGCCCAAACCGGCAAAGCCCAAGACTAAAGAAGCAAAGCCGAAAAAATCTAGCTCTAAAACTAAGGCTAAGGCAGAAGCTCCTAAAGCTGAAGAAGTGAAAGCCGAAGAGGCAGCGACAGTCGAAGCTGTAGTTACTGCTCCTGTTGAAGAGCCTGCTCCGGCCGTTGAGCCCGAAGTTAAAGAAGAGCCTGCGCCGGAAAAGCCCAAGACTAAAGAAGCAAAACCGAAAAAATCTAGCTCTAAAGCTAAGGCTAAGGCAGAAGCTCCTAAAGCTGAAGAAGTGAAAGCCGAAGAGGCAGCGACAGTCGAAGTTGTAGTTACCGCTCCTGTTGAAGAGCCTGTCCCGACCGTTGAGCCCGAAGTTAAAGAAGAGCCAAAGCCGGCAAAGCCCAAGACTAAAGAAGCAAAGCCGAAAAAATCTAGCTCTAAAACTAAGGCTAAGGCAGAAGCTCCTAAAGCTGAAGAAGTGAAAGCTGAAGAAGCAGCGACAGTCGAAGCTGTAGTTACTGCTCCTGTTGAAGAGACTGTCCCGGCCGTTGAGCCCGAAGTTAAAGAAGAGAAAACTAAAAAAACAGCTTCAAAACCTAGAGCAAAAAAAGCCAAGACACAGACAGCTAACGAAACAAATAAAAATGAATAGGAGGTGCAATCTTAATTGAGACATCATGTTGACCACAGAACACTAGGACGTTACGGAAGCCATAGAAGATTAATGCTTGGGAATATGGCCGCCAGTTTATTTCTTAACGGAAGTATTACAACGACCGTTACACGCGCAAAAGAGCTCCGCAGAGTTGCTGAAAAATTAATTACGCGCGCAAAAGGCGGAAGCGTTCATGATATTCGCGTAGTGTTCTCGAAAATGCCGCACAAGGCAGCAGCAACAAAATTATTTCAGGAAATTGCTCCGAAATATAAATCTTTTGATAAAGGCGGTTACACTAGAATTGTAAAGCTCGGCGCGAGAAAAGGCGACGGCTCACCAATGGCAGTGATTGAACTTGTTGAACGTGAACAAAAAGAAGAAGAACAGAAGTAATACGCCGTTTCTCGGAGTACGCTCTGTTTCGTTCTCATATGACTATGACGAAAAATTTACGGGACGGGCTTTGGATTCCGTCTCGTTTTTTGTAAATAAAAGCGAAAGAGTTGCGATACTCGGTCATAATGGCTCAGGAAAATCAACGCTCGTAAAAATTTTAGGCGGACTCTTGGAACCTGACGAGGGCGAGTGTCTTATTGACGGCGTTAATATGCGGAGTATGGAGTTCAGAGACTTGCGCGACAAAATCGGAATGGTCTTTCAAGATCCTGAAAATCAAATTGTCGCGGCAATGGTTGAAGATGACGTGGCATTTGCTCCTGAAAATCAAGGGCTCCCGTCAAAAGAAATTCAAGCGCGTGTTGATAATGCCATTCAAAAAGTCAACATGGCCTATAAGCAAGCGTCCTCCGTTGAGGCTTTGTCGGGCGGCGAAAAACAAAGGGTCGCTCTTGCAGGTGCGCTGGCCGCAAAAGTTGAGTGCTTGATACTCGATGAGGCTACCGCTATGCTTGACCCTAAGGGGCGGCTCGATATTGAGAAGGCTCTGCGCGAACTTCATAAGGACGGCATGACGATTATTCAAGTTACACATCAGATCGAGGCTGAAAATTTTGATGACATTGAAAGAATTATAGTTTTATCACGCGGCAAAATAATTTGGGAAGGAAGCGTCAACGATTTCTGGGAACGGGCTGAGGTTTTAGGCTTTGAACTTCCTGACGAGTTCAAGATAAAAAAATTTTTTGATAAAAAAGGAATTGATTTAACACAGCCGCTCGCTGTTGCTTGGCCCGCTTTATCGGAGAGAAATACTCCGCCGCCGTCATCAAAATTAAAATTAAAATTCAAAATCGAAAATCTTTCTTTTAGGTATGACGAAAAAAATTACGCGCTGAAAAATCTTGACGCAGAAATTTTTTCGGGACGGTGGCTCTCAATAATCGGAAGAACAGGCAGCGGAAAATCAACGCTCGTTCAGCATCTCAACGCGCTATATAAAATTCAAGACGGCAATATTTTTTTTGACGGTCAGGAACTTCCGCAGAAGGGCAGAGAAGTTTATGAGCTTCGGCAAAAAGTCGGGCTTGTCTTTCAGCACCCGGAAGATCAATTATTTTCTCCGACAGTCAAAGAAGAATTAGCGTTCGCGCCAAAAAACGCAGGCTTCAAAAATTCTGAACTTAATGACGCTGTTTTATACGGGCTTGAATGTGTCGGGCTTGATAAAAAATTCCTTGAAAGAAATCCGCTGGCTTTATCCGGCGGCGAAAGAAGATTAGTGGCTATTGCGTCGGTGCTCGCGGCGCGTCCTGAGTGCGTTGTCCTTGATGAGCCGCTGGCAGGGCTTGACGCTTCGTATCAGAAAAAAATTCTTTCTATGCTCGGAAAACTTCGCGATAACGGCAAAACTATAATAACTATAACGCATGACTTAAACACGGCTTTGAATTACAGCGACGAAATTTTAATTTTGCGCGGGGGCGAAAAAATCAAAGAGGGCGTTCCCGGCGACGTAATCGAAGAACTTATGAACATTCTTGAGCCTGAGGCTTGGCCTGACGTTTTAAGAATGTCAAACGAAATCCGAAAGATAAATAAAAATTTTCCATTGCTATATAACTACGGAGACTTCATAAAATGCTTCTCTCAAATATAAATCTCGGACAATACGTTCCGACCGGCTCTGTAATTCATAAACTTGACCCAAGAGCAAAATTATTTTCTTTGTTATTAATAATCTCGGCAATATTTCCGGCAAAAAATTTTTTTCAGATCGCTTTCTGGGCAGCGGCATTAATAACTCTTGTGAGGGTCTCAAAAATTTCGTGGGAAGTTTTGTTCAGAGCGGCGAGGCCGATTATTTTTCTTGTTGCCTTCACTTTTATTTTTAATTTAATTTCAGTTTATACGACCGGCGATATTTTAACGTCTTTATACCGCGCTGTGTTCACGTCGATCAGATTAATTATTCTTATGATGTTTGCAATTATGCTGCCGTTGACGACGACTCCTTTGGAACTTGCAGACGGCCTCGACACTTTATTGAGACCTCTAAAAAAAATCGGCTTCCCTGCTCAAGAATGTTCAATGATGATCGGAATGGCGTTGAGATTTATTCCGTTATTAATGCAGGAAGCTGACAAGATCATGAAAGCACAATTATCACGCGGAGCAAAACTCGATCAGGGAAATTTATTTCAGCGCATTATGTCATTTTTTCCCGTTTTAATTCCTTTATTCATTATAATTTTCAGACGTGCCGATGAAATTGCGATCGCTATGGAGGCTCGCGGCTATGACGGAGGAGAAGGACGGACACGCCGCAAACCGTTAGCTTGGACTTTGAACGACACTAAGGCAATTATTTTTTCAGTGTTCGCAGCGGCGATATTTTTTGTGGTTTAGGGGTTAAGAATTTTTTTCTTAGCTCCATATTTTTTTCTAAGACTTCAAAAAAAAATCGTGACTCTAATTTTTCAATCAGCTCTGTGAATTTTCGTGAGCACTAAAAATTTTTAATGTTTTTGTAGTCCCCATTGTAGTCCCCAAAAATATTTTCTCTCTGAATTTTTGTGAACCTTGAAGAAAAATATTCTAGCATAAAATTTAAGAAAGCAGGAATTAGGAATAAGGAAGCAGGAAATTTTTTACTTCCTACCTCCTAACTGTTTTAGATTTCTGAAAGCGTTGCCCTGTCCAAAATTTTTACGCCGTCTTTTTCAAGAGCCGCAGAGGCTTTTTCGTTGTCATTCACTCTGAAAATCATATACGCCGTCTCTGATTTCTTATTGCCTAAAATCGCGTACATGTATTCAATATTAATTCCGGCTGAGTTAATTACGCTCAAAACTTTATTCAAGCCGCCCGGAACGTTTGGAACTTCAACCGCTAAAACGTCCGTAAGGCTTGCGACAAATCCGGCATCTTTTAAGACTGTCGCCGTCTCTAAAACATCATCAACGATTAAGCGGACAATCCCGAAGTCGCTTGTCTCTGCAAGTGAAAGACCGCGCAAATCTATTTTAGCGTCCGCAAGAGCCTGCGTCATTTCATTGAGACAGCCCGGCCTATTTTCAAGAAAAACTGAAATTTGTTTAACACTCATAATTTTTTCACCTCTTCCCTAAATTTTCCGATTGTCGATTACTCGAACGGCTTTGCCCTCAGAGCGCACTATAGTCTTGGGCGCGACAAGAGTAACTTTAGCTTTAATGCCGAGCATTGATTTCAATCCGTCAACAAGTTCAGCCTGACGCTTATTGACTTCGCCGAGATTATCCGTGAACATTTCGGGAGTCATTTCGACTCTTACGTCAAGAGTGTCTGTGTTATTGACGCGGTCGACAATAATCTGATAGTTCGCAGGATAGCCCTGATTGATTAAGACCGTCTCAATCTGGCTTGGGAATACATTAACGCCCCTGATAATTAACATGTCGTCAGAGCGTCCTTTGAGTTTCGTCATTCTCACGTGAGTACGTCCGCACGGGCATTTTTCGTGAGTTAATGAAGTTATATCGCGTGTCCTGTAGCGCATTAACGGGAAGGCTTCTTTATCAAGCGACGTGAAAACTAACTCGCCTAAACTTCCTTCGGGCAAAACTTCTCCCGTCTTAGGGTCAATTATTTCAGCGATAAAATAATCTTCATTGATGTGCATACCGTGCTGATCTTCACATTCAAACGAAACGCCGGGCCCGCAAAGCTCCGTCAATCCGTAGATGTCGTAGGCTTTTATTCCCATTGTTGCTTCAATGTCGCGGCGCATTGCTTCGCTCCAAGCCTCCGCCCCGAAAATTCCGGCTTTTAATGGAATATCATCGGGCTTCATTCCCATTTCTTTCATTCGTTCGCCGATGAAAGCCGCGTAGCTCGGAGTGCAGCATAAAATCGTAGCGGATAAATCTTTTATGAACATTATCTGCCTGTCCGTGTTGCCTGACGACGTAGGAATCGTAAGCGAGCCTAATAAATGGCTTCCTCCGTTAAGTCCCGGCCCTCCCGTGAATAATCCGTAGCCGTAAGAAACTTGAACAACGTCCTCGTTAGTTCCGCCTGCAGCTACGATCGCACGGGCGCACATTTCTTCCCAAATGTGAATGTCGTGCTGAGTGTAGAACGCAACGACGCGCTGTCCCGTTGTCCCCGAAGTTGACTGAATGCGCACGCAGTCTTTCAACGGCTTGCCCATTAGGCCGTAAGGATACGCCTTTCTTAAATCGTCTTTCGTCAGGAACGGCAATTTATATAAATCGTCCTGCGATTTAATGTCGTCGGGAGTAACGCCTTTCTCCTGCATTTTTGCGCGGTAATACGGAACATTTTCCCAAACGTGCTTGACCTGCTTCAATAACTTTTCGTTTTGAAGTTCGCGGATTTTTTCGTGCGGCATACACTCAATTTCCGGCTGAAAATAATTACCCAAAATAAAAACCTTCTTTCTAACTAAAAAACAGTGAGGAGTTTAAGAATTAGGAGTTAGGAATTAGGAATTAGGAGTTCTGCCAAGTTCAAACGCTTTTTTATTAAGCTCAAGAAATTTTGAGGGAACGCAGAAATCTATAGCTTCATGCCACGCTTCTTCTTTGATGTCAGAAAAATAGCGGCTTAGCTTTCCGAGTAAAACTAAATTAACCGCCTTAGAGCTCCCGGCTTCTTCGGCAAGTTTCAGGCAGTCGATAGCGTCAACATTTGCGCCCGTTGCTTTGATTTTTTCAAGCAGGTTTTCCGGGTATGTCATTGCGCCCGTTAAAACAGGCATGGGATCAATCTGCTGCGTTGACGTTACAATTTGACCGCCGGGCTTGAGATATTCGAGCCATCGCGCAGTCTCTAAAATTTCAAACGAGACAATGAAATCCGCCTCGCCTTTTTCAATTACGGGCGAAAAAACTTTGTCGCCGTATCTCACGTAAGTTACGACACTTCCGCCGCGCTGGCTCATTCCGTGAACTTCGGAAACTTTTACATCAAAGCCCTGCGCAGTGAATAAATGACCTAGTAATTTGCTTGCTAGGACACTGCCCTGACCGCCTACGCCGACAATCATAATATTTTTCGTGATCATGCTGTCCGCCCTCCTACGCTGTTGGCTAAATGCTTGCTTATGGCCGCGTTCACAATGCGCTCGACATCTTCAACAGTTACAGAAGGCGCAAAGACTTTCCGCAAATGTTCAACGATCGTCGGCAAAATTGCAGCAACCGCAAGTATAATTCCGAAACCGCCGAGACCCCAGTAAACAACATTTTCAAGCGAATTGACACGTGCAGCTAAAACGCTAACTTCATTTCCGACATAACGTATCTCAGCTTTAAGGCCATTCACATCAGCTCTGACACCATTTATCTCGGCTCTAACACCATTAATCGCTTCATTAGTTTTTGTTTCTAGGGAATTAATAGCCGCACTTGTTTCTGCTCGCAGACTATTAACAGCAGAATTAATCGCCGCGCTTGTTTCAGCTTTGACTCCGTTCACTGCATTGTCAACGTATGCTTTTAATTCAGTTCCGTTTTTCTCGATTAAAATTTCAAGACGATCCATGCGTGCATTAAAAACATCTTGACGGACGTATACATTCTCCGTGTTTGTATTTGTTGTTTCAGGCATTTTTATTCGCCCTCCTTCGTTGTGCCTTCAAAGGCATCAAATTTGCAGAGCTGTTCACACACGCCGCAGCCCACGCACAAAGTTGAATCAACGTGAGCATGTTTATCTTTTATTGAGAGAGCAGGGCAGCCGATTTTCATACACGATTTACAGCCGACACACTTTTCAGTATTTACTTTAAGCGGCGGATTATGTTTGACATATTTCAGCAATGCGCAGGGACGGCGCGAAATTATAACGCTCGCTTCATTCGCGGCTAACTCTTCTTTCAAAGCGTCCTCGCATTCTTTCAAGTTATACGGATCAACAACGCGGACTCTATTAAATCCCATTGCCTTGCATAAATTTTCAAGATTAATTTTTCCTGCCGGGTCGCCCTTAATATTAAAGCCTGTCGTAGGATTTTGCTGGTGTCCCGTCATTCCGGTTATGGAGTTGTCGAGAATTATTACGACGGATTTACTTTGATTGTAGGCAATATTTGCGAGCCCCGTCATTCCTGAGTGCATGAACGTAGAATCGCCGATGACAGCGACAACTTTTTTATCGCCCTCGTAATTTTCAAGGGCTTTATTAAATCCGTGAACGGCACTGACTGACGCACCCATACAGAGCGTCATATCCATAGCGGATAACGGCGCAACCGCTCCGAGCGTATAGCAGCCGATGTCGCCGAGCACAATGCAATTATTTTTATTGAGCGTGTAAAAAATTCCGCGATGGGGGCAGCCTGCACACATCATCGGAGGACGCGCAGGGAGCTGTTCTTCTAATTTTATTCCCGTTGACTTCGTGTGCATTATTTTTTTAGCGATTATGTTTTGATTTAATTCGCCCTCGACCGGGAATAATTCTTTGCCCTCGCATTTTAGGCCAAGTGCTTTGCAATGCTCTTCTATAAAAGGGTCAAGCTCTTCGACAATTATTAAACGCTTTACAACTTTTGCGAACTCTTTAATTTTTTCGTCAGGCAGCGGCCAAACCATTCCGATTTTGAAAACGGGATATAAATCTCCGCAGGCCTCTTTCACATATTGATAACATGTTGACGAAGTTATTATGCCTATGGAAAGTTTTTTGCCGTCGTCAAATTTATTCATCTTTGAAAAATCAGAATAAATTCTGAGCCTGCGCATTCTCTCTTCTACTATGGGGTGTCGTTTAATTGCGTTGCCCGGCATCATGACATACTTAGCTATATTTTTTTCATAAGGAATGTCAATATCTTCATCGCGTTCGCCGATTTCAACGAGCGATTGAGAGTGCGCGACCCTCGTACACATTTTAACGATAACGGGAACGTCGAACTCCTCTGAAATTTCGTAGGCTTTCTTGAAAAAATCTAATGCCTCCTGAGAATCTGACGGCTCAAGCATCGGGAGCTTAGCGGCCCT
>JAFSXR010000015.1 GCA_017443985.1 Synergistaceae bacterium | reverse complement strand
TTTTCAGCGATTTTTCTGTCGCTGTCGCTTCCTAAAATTATTGCGGTCTTCAAAATTTTTTTCACTCCTCACTGTTTATATGAACGGTAGGAATTTTTGAGAGCTTCGAGAACGTCGAGAGAGGCAGCTGAGGGGCTTCCTTCAAAGCAGCGGCTTTTGCACCTTCGGCGGCTGTCCTGTTCTCTTGAACGATAGTATCCCAAAGTTCTTTGCGCCATATCTGCGTTGACTGCGGGGCTGTTATTCCGAGCCTCACAATGTCGCCGCGAACGTCAATAATCATGACTTCAACATCAGTGCCGATTTGAATACTCTCGTTTACGCGCCTGCTGAGGACTAACATTATTTATCCCCTCCGTCCTTCATAGCGGAAGCCTTTAATTTTTCGCGGACTTCGTCAGAAAAAACTATGTGCCTGACGGGATATTCTTCATTAAGTGCGATAACCTGCACTGCTTTGCGCGACTTGATATTAATCAAAATCGGAGCGCGTAGGTTTGCAGTCATGTCCCAAGGGGCTGACTCCGGGATTGTTACGACGATTAATAATGCCAAGTCCGAAGGATTCACAGAGCCTACGAGTTTCAAATCGTCCTCTGGTATTCGTGCGTTGTAATCGGATTGCACAGCGTCCGGCGAAGTTACAGGCAGCGCGAGATTTTCATCATTGACAGACTGAAGCCAGCGTATCGCGCTGTCATCGCTGCCGGCTAAAATCCATTCGTGCTCCTTTTCAAACGCCGGGATACCTCGCGGAAAAAATAATATATCTTCCCTGCTGTATTCAATTTCGCCGAAGCGTTCTGTATTTATTTTCATGTTTGACATTTTTTTCACGTGCTTTCAAATTTTTTATTTTTATTTTTTTATAATGATAGCAGAAAAAAATTACGTTTTTATTTTTTTGTTGAGTGTCTGAAAATTTTTTGACTCTATTAAAAAAAATTTCTTCGTAAAAATTTATGAGCTCGAAAAAATTTTGAGATGTTTGTAGGTGTAAAAGTAGTTGCAAAATTTCTTTGGGGTCTTCGGAAATTTTTGTGAACGGTTAGAAATTATTATATCATTAATTTATGATTCTTCATTCTTTGCCGGCGTGTTATATAATCACTCAATTAGAGGTGAAATTTTATTTTGAATCAGGATTTTATAAACTGGCTTGCTGCGGATAGCAATGATGACGAAAAAAAATTTAGTTCGGACGAAACAGGTCTGCTGCTTGTGCCTGTAAATCCTGAGCCTGCGCATGAGCCAACGCCTGATATTGAAGAGCCAGCTAAATTTGAAAATGAGAATGAAAATCCGGAAGTCCCGGAAATAATTGAAAATCCCGTCGAAGAATTATCTGCGGAAATTTTAGAACTTCATAAAACTGTTAAAGAACTTCAAAATTCTTTAGATGAGCAGCCGTTACAGGGCGGTCAGATAAACGAAAATGAAATAGAAATAAATATCGAAGAGGATACCGACATTCAAAAGGCTTGGCAGGAAAAAGCAGCCGACTTAAATTTGAGCCTCGATGAACCTCCGCCGGAACTCTGGACGAGAATCGGAGAGTATGACAGCGACGACGATGACGAAATCGAATACGAGCAGGGTATGAGCCTTCAGGGGGCCGCGTATGTCAGAAAACGCGAACAGCGCACAAATTTTACTGAACGTCTGCATCATACGCTGAGGGGCCGTCAAAAAAGAGCAGAAATTGAACGCGAGCAGGAAAAAGAAAAAAGGAATAATCACCCGTACAGAACGCGAATAATTATTTTATGTTCGACTATGTTAATGGTGCTCGGCTTTGCCTGTGCGGCGTTGTGGGTCGTTCAGAACTGGCTGCCGGAAAAATTAAAAATCAGGCATGAGGCATTAAAAAGCAATGAGGAATTAGGAATTAGGAATGAAGAATTGAAAGTTAGCGAGGATTTAATAATCAGCAGTGATGATTTAACAGTCAATAATATTTCAGATTCAGAGGACGTTAATATTTCAAAAGACATCGAAGAAATAAAAACTGAAATTAAAACAGAGCCCGAAGAAGAAATAAAAATCCCGGTAACTTTTGATGATTTTCTGGAAGAGGGCAATAACTCTTATAATTCAGGCTTATATAATATGGCGGTTATTAATTTTTTTAAGGCAACGGAGCTGAACGGCAGCGACATTCGAGCCTATATCGGACTGGCTGCGGCTTATCGGGCGAAGGGAATGTATTTTGATTCAAAAAGAATTTTGGACGAGGCCAAGCGAAGATTTAAGAGAAACATAACAGTTGAAGTCATGCTAAAAATTTTAGAGGGAGCGTAAATTTTTATGGAGCACGAGAACGTTATAAAAGCTAATGAAATTATCGGCGGCGACGTTGTAAAAGCATTAAACCGCAGAGGCTTTGAGGCTGAATACGTGCCGACGGGCCAAGACGCATTAAAAAGAATTTTAGAAATTATTCCGCCCGATGCGTCTGTCGGGATACCCGGCACCGTTACGGTCAGGGACATCGGAGCGTTGGACGCTTTGAAGGAGCGCGGCAATATTATTTATCAGCACTGGGGAAAAATGACACCGCAGGAAATGAGAGAGGCACGCTTCAAAGAAAACGAGGCTGACGTGTTTTTAACGAGCGCGAACGCTTTGACACGCGACGGCGAAATTATAAACATCGACGGAACGGGCAACAGGGTCGCCGGCATGGCATGGGGCAGGGGGCTTGTCTTATTTGTAATCGGAATTAACAAACTTGCTTTTGATTTAGCGGACGGGTTAAAACGCGCAAAGGCCGCCACAATTCCAAACGCTGTAAGGCAAAATGTCGAGACAGCCTGCGTAAAAGCCGGGCACTGCGTCAACTGCCTCAATGACGAGAGCATGTGCAGGGCGATTTTAATTCTTAATCAGGCCGTAAAGGGCCGCAAATATCACGTCATAATCATCGGAGAAAATTTCGGGTATTAACATGCAGGACGAATTACAAAGCTACTTAAAACATCAGGACGAAAAAAAAGATTTTTGGTGGACAATAGAATTTAGTATGCCCGTTTCTGAAAAGAGCATGGCGCGCAACGAAGAAATTTTAAGCACGGTCGCGGCTCTTTCAGATTCGCTCGGAGCTTTTGTTTTCACTGAGAACGACGAGAACGGACGCAAAAGATTATTTTTACGGGCTGACTACGAAGGCTCGGAGGAGATCGACGAACTTTTATCCAAAGTTAAATATATTCTCGAAGACCCGGCCTTCAAAGAAGTGAATCTGTCGCGCTGTTACAAGACCAGCAATCAGCCGTGGGAGACACAGCACTATGACGCATTCCCGCCGCTGAACGTCGGAAAAAGTCTCGTAGTCATGGCACCTTGGCACGAGAAAGAAGAAATTTTGCCCGGGCGCATACCGATTTATATTTATCCGGCCAGTGCGTTCGGCACGGGCTATCACGAGAGCACGCAGATAGCTCTTTCACTCTTGGAAGAGGTCGTAAAATCCGGCGATGAAATTTTAGACATCGGAACGGGCACGGGAATTTTATTCATTTCTGCCTTGAAGCTCGGAGCTGACAGAGCAATCGCACGCGACATTGACCCCTCTACACTCGAAGAGGCCAAGCGCAACATGAACCTAAACGGAATTAACCCGAAAGTCTGTGAGCTTTACGAGGGCGATTTATTAAAAGGCTTCTCGCGTCAAGTTAATATTCTCACGGCAAATATTTTATTAAATCCTAACGTCTCAATGCTTCCTGACGTTCGACGAGTGTTAAAGCCTAAAGGCTTCGCAATTTTTTCCGGCATGACCGGCGTTGAAAGCTCTATGTTTCTTTCGGTGTTAAACTCTTCCGGCCTTGCTGTTGATAAGGAATTAAAAATAGGCGACTGGTGGGGCTGCCGTGCCGTAAAATCATGGGGCTAAATTCAGTTAGGAGTTAGAAATGAGGGTTTTTATTCATGTGTTCGGCTGCCGTTCAAGCCTCTGCGAGGGCGAATACATAGCAGGAGCTTTGAAATCTTACGGGCTCGAAATAACTGAGGACATTCACGAGGAATTTAACGCCGCCGTTCTTGTTACATGTTCCGTTACTCAAGAGGCCGACAGAAAATGCCGTCAAGCTGTCAGAAGGATTAGAAAGCTTTTAGGGGACGAAGGGGTTTTAGCAGTCTGCGGCTGTTGGGCTCAAGGGCTCGATGAGCTTTCAGCGCGTTATCTTGGCATTGACATTTTATCCGGCTCAAAAGGTAAAAATATTTTGCCTGAAATTTTTATAAAAATGTTAGAGAACGGGCGCGGTTTTTTAGATTTAAGAACGCAGGATATTTTTTCGCCGTCAGAATCAGAATGGGAAGAGCTTGAAATTAATTCTCCGGTCATGCACTCAAGAGCTTTCATGAAAATTCAAGACGGCTGTGATCATTTCTGCACTTACTGCATAATTCCGTTTCTGCGCGGACGGCCCGTCAGCAGACCGAAAGAAAAAATCATTGACGAAATTAAAAGGCTGATCGACAACGGCACGAAAGAAATAATTTTTACGGGTATTCACTTGGGACTTTACGGGCGCGATATTAATTCTTCACTGGCTGAATTAATTTTGGAAGTATCAAAAATTCATGAGCTGAAAAGATTTCGATTAGGCTCGCTTGAACCTTTCTGTCTCAATGAAAATCTGCTTGACGCTTTGAGCGGGTGCGAGGCGTTCTGTCATCATTTACATTTACCTTTGCAGAGCGGCGACGATGAAATATTAAAAGCAATGCGGCGCGGCTATACGGCAGGGGATTTTGTTAAAGTCTGCGATGATGCTCGAAAAAAAATCGCTGATGACATTCACATATCGAGCGACATTCTTATCGGCTTTCCCGGCGAGGACATCGACGCTTTTCAAAATACATTAACAGTCATGAAAGATGCCGGGCTTGGCCGCGTTCACGTGTTCCCTTATTCTCAGCGCGACGGAACTATAGCCGCAAATATGCCCGGACAGGTCTCGCATGATAAAAAAATTAGGAGAACTTCCGAAACAATCGCGCTTGGCCGAAAACTTTATAATAATTACGTAAAAAATTTTAAGGGCTGCGACGTTGAAATTTTAATTGAGAAGGACGGCAAGGGCCACACGCGGCATTATATTGAAGCTCAATGCGGCGGAGATGATAACGAGATTGTGAAAGCGAAGGTTTTTAACTGTGTCTATGACAGACTTGAATGTAAGCGTCGGGATTGATGCCGGAAGCCATACTTCAAAAATTTCTTACGGCGGCAAAAAAATCGCAGGGCTTGAGGGTTTTAACCTTTTGAAACTTCGTGAAGAGAGCGAAGTTTTTTTTGACGAGCCTGTTTTTTCATGCGTTATTGCACTCCCTGAAAGCCTCACGGGCAAACAACGCGGCGATATTATTTTTGACGCTAAAAAATCCGGCTTCAAAAAAATTGATTTAATAACTTCTCATGACGCTATGGCCGGTGCCCTTAATGAAAATGCCCGCGTGATTGTGTATGATTTCGGCGCGTCAAAGAGCGACATAATAATTTTTGACGAGAATAAAAAAATTTTAGACAACGAAATTTTTAATGACATTTCCGGAAATAAATTTGATGACGTTTTCGCGCAGTGGCTCTCTGAAAGATTCACGCTGAATTTAATCGACGAAAAAATTTTGCTCGGCCACGCCGGGAAAATAAAAATAAATCTTTCTTTCAATGACTTCGTAATATGGCGCGATATTTACATAATGCGCGACGATTTTGAAAGGCTGATATATTTTACCGTTAAACGCGCTCTGCATACTGTTGAGAGGTTTATAGACTGCTACAGCCCTAAAAAAATTATTATGACGGGCGGCTGTTCTGAAATTCCCCTGATAAAAAAAATTTTCAGCGGACTAAATATTTACACTGAATTTAATACTGAATTAATTGCACAGGGAGCGGCGTTGAAAGCGCGTTCGTTCCCCGAAAACAAGAGAGCAGAAAAAACTGCGGCGGCTTCAAAAATTTCGGAGCTGCGCGGAAAATTAATTGAGCTTGAGGAGTTATTGACGCGAAAACAAAAAGACAGATTATATTTTCTTTTCAAGAAAGCCGAAGGAATTTTGACAAACGACCCGGCTTTAATCACCCTCATGGAAAATCTTATAAAAGAAATCAGGAACGAGAGCTAAAAATTTCACATTCCCAGCATCATTAAAGCAAAAACTTTTGAATTATTTACGACGTATTTTATTTCTGTGAACTCGTCGGGCTGATGTGCAACGCCTCCGCACTCTTGGCTCCACACGACCGCAGGAATACCCCTGCGCCTGAAAAGTGCCGCGAAAGTTCCTCCGCCTATGCCGCCGGTTTTAGGCTCAATGTTAAGAACTTCGTTAATGCTTTTTACTAAAAGCTTCACGACTTCGCTGTCCGGGCTTGTAACGGGCACAGCGTCATTGCGGCTCACGGTTAATTCAATTTTTGCGCCGGTCTTTATTTCTGTATCTTTGCGGATTTTTTCGACAATGTTAAACGCTTCGTCAAGCGACACGCACGGCAGAACGCGGCAGTCAAATTCAAAAACTTCCCGGCCCGGTACCGTGTTCGTATTCGGAACGTTGGCAAATCTCCGCGTGGGCTCAAAAGTTGAGAACGGAGGGTCAAAAGTTTTATCTTCTTCGGGAAATGCTTTGTGCAGTGCCTCATCAATTTCATAAGCGAGCATGTTGGCAGCCCGGCAGGCGTTTATTCCCGTGTGAGGCAGTGCCGCGTGAACTTGTTTTCCGATCACGGTAAATTTTAATTTCCAGTCGGCTTTTTCTGCTATCTCGATAAAATCTCCGGCATCGTTGCCACTGTCGGGCACAATGACTAAATCATCGGGCCTGTATAAATTTCTTTCAAGCAACGCTTCAAGCCCTTAACGGCTTCCCATTTCTTCGTCGGCAACGAACGCTAAATTAACAGTGTATTCAGGTTCAACGCCGGCATTTAATAAGGCTTTCAGCGCGAATAATGACGAGACCAAGCCCGTGCCGTTGTCGCTGACACCGCGCCCGTAAAGCCTTGAGCCCCTGACTTCCGGCTGAAACGGATCGAGCGTCCAAAAATTTCTGTCGCCCTCCGGAACTATGTCAACGTGAGTGAGAATACAAAGCCGCCGTGATTTTTTGCCGGGGTATTCAAGAAATAATGACGGCCTTTTTTTATTTAGGGCTTTTTCGTCGTCAACGTACTCGATTTTTATTTTCGCTTTCTCATCTAGGCCAAGCTCGTGAATAATCTTCTCAAGCTCTGCGATTTTTGCGTCCTCGCCCGTTCCTCCGTTGTGAGGAGAAATTGCCGGAATTTTGCAAAGGCGCGTCAATGTATCAATCATTAAGCCCTCAAGTTTTTCAGCTTGGGACAAAATTTTTTCGTGCAAGTTAATAACCTGCCTTTCTAAAAATTTTTTATAAATGAATTAAATTCACGCTAGTTTTATTGCGTTTAAGAACTCCGCGTTTGTTTCTGTCTGCTTCAGTTTATCTAAAATTAAATTCAGTGCGCCGGCCTCATCGACTCCGGCAATTCTTTTCCGTAAAATCCAGAGCCGTTTTAATTCTTCATCGGGAATTAATAATTCCTCGCGCCTCGTTCCGGATTTCGTAATGTCTATGGCCGGGAAGACTCTTAAATCCGCGAGCTTTCTTGATAAATGCAGCTCCATGTTGCCCGTGCCTTTGAACTCTTCGTAAATAACATCGTCCATTCTGCTGCCCGTATCAGTCAGAGCCGTGCCGATTATCGTGAGGCTTCCGCCCTCTTCAAAATTTCTAGCCGCTCCGAAAAATCTTTTAGGGAAATATAATCCTGAAGGGTCAAGTCCGCCCGATAAAGTTCTTCCTGAGGGAGGCACCGTCAAGTTTGAAGCACGCGCTAGCCTCGTTATCGAGTCAAGCAAAATCACAACGTCCCTTTTTGCTTCGACGAGCCTCTTTGCTTTTTCGAGAGCCAGATTTGCGACTCTTATATGTTCGTCGGCAGGTCTGTCGAATGTTGAGGCTATGACTTCGCCGTCGATTGAGCGCGAAATATCCGTAACTTCTTCGGGGCGTTCGTCAATCAAAAGGGCCATGATGATAACGTCAGGAGAGTTCGCCGAGATTGCCTTTGCTATTCGTTTTAATAAAGTAGTTTTTCCGGCCTTCGGCGGCGACACAAGCAGAGCCCTTTGTCCCAAGCCTATAGGCGCGAACATGTCAACGAGCCTCGTTGCCAAGTCCTTAGGGTCATATTCAAGACTTAATCTCGAATTAGGGAATATCGGCGTTAATTGCGAATATACCGCACGTTTTCTTGAGTGCTCCGGGTCGGAGAAGTTGACGGTCTCAACCCTCAATAATGCCTCGTAATGTTCCTGATCTCGCGGCGGCCTGATTAATCCCCAAATTACATCGCCGTTTCTAAGTCCGAAGCGTCTAATCTGCGATGACGATAAATAAACGTCGCTGTCGGTCGGCAGCATTCCTTTGGGACGTAAAAATCCGAAGTTCTCCGGCAAAATTTCAAGCGTGCCTCCGCCAAAGCGGTAATTCATTTTTTCAGCCTGTGCCTTGAGAATAAGAATTATTAAATCGTCCTTGCGTATCGAGACGGGAAGATTAATTTCAAATTCTTTGGCAAGTTTCTTCAGTTCCGTAATGTTCCTCAATGAGAGCATAGCATAAGTATATTTCGGCTTAGGGTGCTGCTGAATGGCATCGCGTTTGTTTCTATAAACGTTTCTGCCTCTGCTGTCCGCAGCCGTGCTGTCGCTTTCAGAGGCTTCTTCGCTCTCTTCCTCGTCGCTCTCTACATCATCATCAACATCGTTGTAGCCGTTTTCGTTTTCGTTTTCTTCGATGTCGTAATTCTCATCTTGGATCTCGTCAACTTCTTCTCTTAAATCTTCTTCAGAGAGGGACGAATCGGGCTCAACGTCATCGTAATCAATATGCTGCTGTTCTAATTCTTCTTCTTTCGATAGTGCTTTTCTTGGCATTAAAACATTCCTTTGATTAAAAAAATATTTGAAAGAGAAAAGAATTAAGAGCAGTAAAAATTCCTAACTCCTAACTCTTAATTACTATTGTTATTAATTCATTTTGTTCATTAAGCTCAACATTTCGGGGCTTAATGATTTATGTTCGCTCCAAGCTCTTTCAAGAGGACTCAAAACGAGCTTGTGATTTATATTTCCGACCATCATGCCGGACTTGCCGATCATTAAATTTTCAGTGGCAAACGCGCCCATTCTCGTGGCAAGAACGACATCAAAAGATGTCGGGTGTCCGCCGCGCTGAATGTAGCCCAAGACAGTAACTCTTGCGTCATAGCCGCCTGCGTCCTGAAGCTGTTCGCGCATTTCAGCCGCAGTCATTACGCCTTCAGCCAAAATTATAAGCGTATGGCTTCTGTGTTCAGCATATGAACTTTTAAGACGCTTTGTCAATTCTCCGATACTCAGCGGAAGTTCAGGGACGACGACATATTCCGCGCCCGTAGCTACTCCGACTTCGAGGGCTAAAAATCCTGCGTTGCGTCCCATGACTTCGACGACAAATAATCTTTCATGGCTTGAGGCGGTGTCGCGCAGCTTCATGATAGCGTCAAGAGCCGTATTGACCGCCGTGTCAAAGCCTATTGTCTCGTCGGTTCCGGTGATGTCGTTATCGATTGTTCCGGGTATTCCGATTGTCGGGAAGCCTAAATCGTGAAGAGCCTTTGCGCCGTGAAAAGAGCCGTCGCCGCCGATTACGACAAGACCGTCAATCCCGGCCTCTTTCATTTTTGCGAGAGCCTCTTCGCGCCCTTCCGGCGTTTTGAAACGTTCAGAACGTGCCGTCTTGAGAATTGTTCCGCCGTGATGAATTATGCCGCCGACTGCTGCACGGTCCAAAGGTATAAAATCGCCTTCAATCAGACCTTCATAACCGCGTCTCACGCCGATGCACTCCTTGTCGTTGAACATGCATGTGCGGGCAACCGCACGTATTGCGGCGTTCATGCCGGGCGAGTCTCCTCCGCTCGTTAGTACAGCGATACGATCCATCTTGATCATAATAATAACTACTCCCTTTCTTTATTATTACTGCTTTTATTGCGCTTGTAATTCGTCAATGCGCGAATTTACTTCGTCGTATTCTTTATTAAGCGCATCAATTTGCCTTTGCAGTGCTTCGCGTTCGGCTTTGAGCTTATCAGATCTTTTAATTAATCTGTCAGCCTCAAGCCTGTTCACGGCCTTTCCTGCAGAAATTTTGCCCCTGTCTTTATTCAAATCCCAGATATAAATTACATCGCTCCTTGAGTCAAGTGCGTGGCTTACTGCGCTGTCAAAAATTATTCTTACGTCCTTTGCGCCCTCAAGAACTTCTTTGCCGGTCTTGGGGTCATAGCGCGGAAAAAACACCATGCCATCGCGCTGGCCGATTATTTTGAAATTAAAACGCTTTTCGTAATCGATCGGCTCATATTTCTTTTTGCCTACCACCATTGTTATATGTTTATCAAAAGGGCCCGCGTACATCGGCATTCCCCTGACGTACATATCGACATGAAAAGGAATCGACTCCGCAAGATTTAGATTTTTCAGGAGCGTATATTTATAGTTTTCCATTTCATCATTCGTCCACAAATTTCTCTCTGCTTCGGAATTAATAAGAGCCTCGACGTATTCGTTTGAATAATACGTGATTTTTAATTTGAGCGACTGTTCGTCGGTGTTAAATTCGTTCTCGTGAGACCATGCCTTGAGCACCGGATCCTCAGGAGCTTTGCTAGCTGCCTCGCACGAAGTAATCAAAATGAACGAGAAAAATAAAATTAATAACGCTGAAATTTTTTTTCGTAGCATTTCAAAATTTCCTTTCGTTTGTAAATTTTTGCCTTCATGAAAAAATTACCGATGGGTGAAAAATTTATGAATTAAATAAAAACTCTCTTGCATTATACAGCATGATTTTTTTATGTGAATGCGAAAAAATAACGAGAAATTTTTTAGAGTTAGGAAGGAGGATTTTATTTCTTTCTTAAAACCTTAGAGCTGAGAGAAAAATAAAGGAGCAATAACAAAAATAAAAAATTCCTAACTCCTAAGTCCTCACTCCTAACTAAATCACAGCCTCCGCCGCTGCTGCTGCTTAGTCCCGATGAAGTTCTTGTCGTTGTCGTGCTGCCTGCTGTGCTCTGCGTAGTGTAAGAAGAACCGCCCGTATTGACATTCGGCGATGATACATAAAACGTAAGTTCAAAACGTTTGTCAATGTTGCCGTCGCCGATGAGAATATAGGGAACTCCGTCATCTTCAAAAATTTCTACAAAAGCCGTTTTGCCCGTGTTCTTGCTCACAGCGTCCGCCATGAAAATCATAAAATCAATATACAAATAATCTTCGTATATAAACATGTTCACGCAGTCTTTAGGAGTAACTCCGAGCGAGCTGCCTTTGTTAGAAATTGCCTTGAATAAATCCGCGTCGTATTCCGAAGTTGCTGACGAGCGTACAAAGACGGTTCCGGCCTTCGCAAAAGTATCAAAGAGGGCTTGAGAATTTTCCGCTGCGTCAAGTTCTTCCCATATGCCGCTGAGGAGCTGGCTCTCTCTTGAAATTTTCATTCGGACTGAGAACGGCTGCACGGCCATATTGTTAGAAGTGTCTGTCGTATATTTCACTTCGACAATGTCCGATGAAGCTGTATCGCCGCTTTCTGTCTCCGCGTAAATTGCGATTTCGTCATAAGATACCCTGTTAGCAAGCAGATAAGAATTAACTCCTGTCTCGTCGCCCGGTACGGCCTGACTTATTGCAAACGCATTCAGAGCTGAAGAATTTATGTAAGTATAACGGGGCGTTACTGTGCCGTCTACTCTGTAATCTGCCATCACTGGAGTTTTTCCGGTAAGCGATTTAATTTCCTGTTCCGTCTGGTCTTGATTATTTATTATGTCAGTAAAATACATTGTGAAAGTCTGAACGCTCACAAGGTCATCGCTCGTTGTAACTGTCTCCTCGTCGGCAGCAGTATTAAGCGTCGTATCAGGCATGACTCTTGAACTATAACCGCCTGCGACCTGCATGCCGGCAACACGTTTATAGTTCAGCCTCAAAGACTTCGGGTTCGCGCTTTCATATTCGTAGAGCCTGAAAGACGCGCTTGTGTCGCTCGCCATGTCAATATTTCCGTAGCCCGGCCCGATGCTTTCATCGTAAACGGTAACAAGTCCCGGCGCGATCTGGCTGTGAGCGTCAAGCAAAAAACTTTCCGGCAGTGTTCCGTAAATATCCGGCGTTAGATCAAATTTCCAGCACTTTGGAAGAATGCTGACAAAACTTCCGCTGCCCGGCGTTATTCTGTCGTAGCGGTAGAGCTCGTAGCGCGTGCCCGTCCTGTTCGTAATTTTAGTCTCTAGGTTATAAATTTTCGTCGTCGTCGCGTTTATAGGGGTCATCGTGAAGAACGTACCTAAATCCTGGTCGGGCTTGTCGGTCTGTGCGTCCCATTCAAATTTTATGCGTTTAACGGGCCTGTTGTTATTTTCCGGGTCAAAGACTGTCATATCGAAAATTAAAGGATTATCGGCGGCGTTTCCGTCAGATACATTCGCAATAACAAACGGGATCGGGGAAGCCTCGCGGAAATTTGTATAGCCCGGCATAAAACTTGCTCTCTGTTTGAAAGTTATATAGCCGAGAGTGCTGCCAAAATTTTCGCTGTCAGTTAATATATTCACCGTCGCGTTAAGATAATTATTTGAGGCGATCTCGCGCTCCGTCGTCGGCGTAATTCTGACGGTGTAATCATAATCATCGAGGCCGTCAAGCGTAATTATTTCGGCAATGCTTCGTACTTCGCAGAGATAAATATATCTGCTGTCAGTCGTTCCGCCGCTCGCTAATGTTTTTTCCTGAGTGTAGAGCAAATTTTTAGAAGCGTCGTAAATTTCATCGCCCGACACAATACACGCAACAGTATCGCCCGACACGATTAAATAATAATCGCTGTTAATATCGCCTGACGAAATATATAAAGTATTTCCCGACGTGTCATTGATAAGATAGCGGTAGTTCGTATTGTCGCCGGAGACTACGTCATAAGAAGTTACGACATCGTAAATTTTTTCGTATAGCCCGTCCGAACCGCGTGTCATGATTTCTTTGTCGGTTGTGTCGTAAATATAAGCGACCGGCTCAACCGTATAAAATCCCGTGTCGCGCCAGTTGTAATTATTCTGCCACCAGTAGCCGCGTTCCGCGAGGGTTGTCGTGTTCCAGTTCCACCAGAAAGGAAAATGACGCGCAAAAGGATTTGCAAATTTCACGTTGAGCTTAGCTCTGCCGTTGCTCGTAATTACGCACAAAGTTTCTAAAGGATCCGGGAATACGTCATAGTCGCGGCTGTCAATTATATTTCTGTTGAGCCATGCTTGATAAGGTTCGGGCTCTTCGGCAAAGACAAAATTAAATCCGTCAAGCAGATCGCCTATAGCCGAGAAAGGAACTTCGTCAATCTCTCCGCCCATCGTGCGCCGGTAAGCTCCTCTCGTAGTTGTTGAAGCTGTGTTATTGCGCTTTCTTGTTGTGTTATAAGTCGTCGTGGTCGTGGTCGTTACTGTCGGAAAGAGCGACGAATAATTTTCATATACCGTAGCGAACCATTGAGGGCCTGCAACTTTTGAAGTCCTGCTCGCACCCGTTATGTCCCTTAATTGATAAAAAAAGTCCGTGTCTCCGTAGCCGTAAAGCGAGTGGATATAATCCGCAACATCTTGGCTGATTATATTTCCGGAGGCTTGGCCCAAAGAAAGGTGGAACGGGTCGGAATTGCTGTAATTCGTATAATTTGTGTTCGTGTTGTCAGTTGTAGCGGCGTATGAAGCCGAACACACGGTCAGCAAAAAAATTAAAATTAACGCCGAAAATTTTTTACGCATAAAAATCTCATCTCCCGATATAAAAATAAAATTTAATTCGGAATACCGATATAAGACACTGCCACGTCGCCGCCGTATTGAGGCGAAATGTCAAGGCCCTTTTTCATTCTGTGAAAAGTTACGGTCTGTGTAGCACGCACTGCCGCGCCGAGCTCTTCGCCCGTGTCGCAGTCAAGTCCCGAAGGAATATCAACGGCCACTATGTGAGTAGCAAATTTATTCATTGCCTCAATGACGCGCTTAAAAATTCCTTCGATCGGACGATTTAGCCCTGTGCCGAAAATTGCATCTATGCAGGCCTCGCAGCCTTTAAGCGCAGACTCGAACTCGTCAAAATTTTCTTCGTTGATAGTGTTCAAAACTTCGGGCGCTAACTTGCTCATGATCTTCAGATTTTTCGTGAAGTCCTCGCTGCCTTTTCGGGGATCGCCGACAATGTAAACCCTAACGTCCTTCCCCATTACGCAGAGATGACGCGCTATCGCAAGGCCGTCGCCGCCGTTATTGCCCGGCGAACAGACAATAGCAAAGACAGCATACTCTTTCACCTGCTGAATGACAGCAAGCGCGGCATTTTCCATTAATAAAATGCTGGGTATTCCAAAAGTTTCAATGGCGCGTTTATCAGCCGCCCGCGCCTGCTCTCTTGAAACGGCTTCGGGGGACTTTACGCCGACATAAACGACTTCTCTATGAAATTCTTCGGGGTCGTAGAAATATTCAAGTTCATTATCGAAATCAGGCGGCAAAATATTTTCTCTCCTTGTAATATTCAATTATTTTTATTATATAATACTCTTGTTAAAGTTTTTTTATTCATTATTGCAGGAGAGCACATTGTCCAGAAATTCATCAACAGTAAAAGATATGACGGAGGGAATAATCTGGCGGCATTTAATTAATTTCGCGTTCCCTTTATTTGTCGGAAATATATTTCAACAGCTTTACAACACCGTCGACAGCGTGGTCGTCGGAAATTTCGTCGGAGCTGACGCGCTTGGCGCGGTAACTTCTACGATGCCTATAGTATTGACTTTAATCGGAGCTTTTGTCGGAATGTCAATGGGCTCCAGCGTCGTTATCTCTCAATACTTCGGCGCAAAAGATGTCGCTAACCTGCGAAAATCCACTCACACCGCAGTAGTCTCGACCGTAATTTTATCTCTCATAATTTCAGCGATAGGATATTATGCCACGCCCTACATGCTCGTGATGATGAACACTCCTGCAAGCGTCTTGAAAGAGGCCGTTGTTTATCTGCAAATATTTTCGTTAGGGCTCGGAGGGCTCATGCTTTACAACATGGGCGCGGCGATCTTGAGAGCCGTCGGAGATTCACGGAGACCGTTATATTATTTAATACTTGCGTCAATTCTCAATATATTTTTAGATTTATTGTTTGTCGTTAAATTTAGCTCAGGTGTCGCAGGAGTTGCCTACGCTACAATTTTGGCGCAGTTTATTTCCGGGCTTGCGATATTCTACAGGCTTTTCAGAAGCAATGAAGTTCATGGCTTATCGTGGCGCGAAATGAAAATCGATGTTGAAATTCTAAAACGAATAATAAAAATCGGATTCCCGGCAGGTTTTCAAATGGCTCTGACTTCGTTTTCAAACGTTTTCGTTCAGGCATATATCAACGCATACGGAGCGGCAAGCACGGCGGGCTGGGGAATATATGCGCGTGTCGACGCATTCGTAACTCTTTCTACTCAAAGCATGTCGATGTCGATAACGACCTTCGTAGGACAGAACGCCGGAGCAAAAAGGCCCGACCGTATACGCGAGGGGCTCAGGGCGTGCAAAAAAATTTCTTTAGCTATCTCAATAACCATAATAGCTTTTATTTATTTATTTGCGCCGTTCATAGTGTCGCTTTTTAACAGGGACGCTGAAGTTTTGCGCTACGGAGTTTTATTTTTGCGGCTCAACTGTATTTTTGATCCCTTCAACGTCTTAAATCAAACTCACGCCGGAGCTTTGCGCGGTGTCGGCGACTCAAGAACGCCCATGTTAATAATGCTTGGCTCGTTCGTCGTGTTCAGGCAGATTTATTTATTCATAATCTCACGAATTACAAGCACCGTACACTTTATAGCACTGGGCTACCCGGTCGGCTGGATCGTCTGCTGTGCGCTGATACTTCTTCATATAAAGCGGAGCGGCTGGGAGAAAAAATTAGGCATTAATGAAAATTAAAAGCTCACACAAAAAAACTTATGATAAAATATTTCAGAGAGTTCTAAAAATTTCGGGAAGAGTAAATTTTGGGGACTACAATGGGGACTACGCAAGCATTAAAATTTTTTAGCGTTCATAAAATTTTACGACAATAATTTTTTCTTAATGTATAAAATTTTTTCTGCGTCATTGAAAATTTTTTTGACTATAATTTTTCAAGTTCACTCAAAATAAAAATAAAAATGGAAAAGGAATTGCGTCTTGGAAAACTTTGGGACGAGTGGCTGACGGCTGAAAGCAGTTCGCGGACTCAAGCTGATTTTGAAGTTTGCGGGCTTTTAACGGGAATGAGGCACGCCGGCAATATTTTTCACACGAACAGATTACGGACGGCGCGGCGTTTAATGCGGCTGTGGCCGTTTACGTCGTATTATGAAAAATTTAACTTCACTCCGGCAATTTCTTTAATCACGCAAAAAAATCACAAGCCCAGAGTAAAAATTACATTGCCCGAAAAAATATTAAAGTTCCCGAAAAATCTTCGAGGCTCTTGGGCATGGCTTAAAGGTCTGTGGGGCAGTGCAGGGGGTCTTTATTTTCCTAAGACCGGCTATTATTTGACGCTGATAATTTCCGGCGAAAAAAATTTTGAACTGACATCAAAAGCTACAGAGCTTACTGGCCTGTCGTGGAACGTCCGCAAAAATGAATTTACCCTTAGAAATCACGACGACATTATGACTTTTTTATGCAACGCCGGAATGTCTGTCAGTGCGCTTAAGTTTGATGAAACTGTAATGATGCGCCTCATAAAGAACCGCGCCAACGTCGTCAGCAACTATGAGGCCGCTAACATTGCGCGCTCCGTCAAAGCGGCAAGAGAACAGCTTGTCATGGCAGAAAAATTTTTATCGCTTAAAAACATTCCGGCCAAGCTGAAAGAAATTGCCGAACTCCGTATAAATAATCCGCATGATACGCTTGAAGAACTCGGAGAAAAATTAAATCCTCCCGTAAAAAAATCGACAGTGAAATATTATTTGAATAAAATTAAAAACTTCATGGAAATAGAAAAGAATGAGGAGTTAGGAGTTAGGAGTTAGAAAAATTTTTTATGCGTTCGCTCCGAATTTCACGTTTTCGTAGTCGTCGCTGTTCGTGAGGAGTAAAACGACTGTGTCCGGGTGTCCGGCCGCTTTTATTTTTTAGCGGTCGAACTTCATTAATTTCTGGCCTTTCTTAACTTTGTCGCCCTCTTTGACAAAATCTTCAAAGCCGTCGCCTTTCATTTCAACAGTGTCAACGCCGACATGAATTAAAACTTCCATGTCATTCTCGCCGCTGATTCCGATAGCGTGCTTGCTCTCAGCCACTGAAGAAGTTTCGCCGTCGATAGGAGCATAAACAAATTCATCTTCGGGGACGATGCCCACGCCCTGTCCTAAAGTCCCTGCGGCAAATGTCGGGTCGGGGATTTCAGTATAGGGAATGACCTTGCCTGCGGTGCATTGAGCTATTTCACCTGCTGAAGAGCTGATTACGGTTGCGAACTCCATAACTTTTTCGGGCATTGCTTCAGGAGCGGGGGCCGCCTCTGCTGCTTCGGGCTCGTCCTCTTTCCACATGATCCACGAAAGAATGAAAGCAAGACCGCCGGAAATTGCTAATAAGATCGAATACTGGACGGGCTGCTGAATTGTTAAATAGCCCGGAATACCCGTAACACCGTAAGCCGCCGCGCCGATGCCTGAGAAAGCTCCGTAGAAAGCTCCGACAGTTCCGCCGATCATACCGGCAAGAATGGGCTTGAAGAAACGAAGGTTAATACCGAAAATCGCAGGCTCTGTAATTCCGAGTGCCGCTGAAAGTGATGACGGAATAGCAACAACTTTTGTTCTCTGCTGTCTTGCTTTGAAACCGACTGCCAAACATGCTCCGAATTGTGCAAAGTTCGCCGCCGAAGCTATAGGCATCCATGTATTCAAGCCGCCTTCAACTGCCAACATACCGGCCTCAATGACGTTATACATATGGTGAAGTCCCATGACAACCGTCCAAGGATAAATAGCTCCCATGACTGCCGAACCGAACGGATTTTTAACAAGAATTTGTGCGCCCGCAAGAACCCATGTCTCAAGCTGTGAGAAAATCGGTCCAATAATCGTGAATGTTAAGAAAGTCGTGCATAAAACCGTTGTAAACGGAACTACGAATAAGTCAATCATTTCCGGCGTATGTTTATGAAGCCATTTTTCAATAGCGCACATTAACCAGACTGCAATAATGACGGGGATAACATGTCCCTGATAGCCGACTTTCTGAACGTTAATTACGAAGTTAAGAATATTAAAATTCCATGTAGGTATTGTCTCAAGAGTGCCGACTACCCAAGCATTGACTAAGTTAGCGTGAATCATGGCCAAGCCGATTACAGCTCCCAAGAAAGTATTTCCGCCGAAAACTCTGGCCGCTGAAATTGCAACGATGACGGGCAAATATGCAAAGGCCGTGTTCGCTACCATGTCTAAGAAATCGTACCATGAAGTTGAAGCAAATTCGGGATAAACTTTACCCATAGCCTCAACAAAGCCCATCATTAAACCTGAAGCAACGATAGCAGGAAGAATAGGAACAAAAACGTCGCCGATAGCTTTTAATATTCTCTTCCAAATAGGCTGTCCTGCTGCTGCGGCTGCTTTAACATCGTCTTTCGTGGCTTCTGTCATGCCTGTAACGCTCAAAAATTCAGAATAAACTTTGTTGACAGTTCCTGTTCCGATTATTAATTGAAGCTGGCCGTTATTTTCAAACATGCCTTTAACGCCGTCAACGTTTTCAAGAGCTTTCTTGTCAACTTTTGCGTTGTCTTTGATGACGAGCCTTAAACGTGTAGCGCAGTGCGCCGCTTGGACGATATTTTCACGTCCGCCTATGTGAGAAACAATTTCTTCTGCACATTTCCTGTAATCCAATGCCATAATAAAAAAACCTCCTAAAAATATTAAATTAAATCTAAATCCGCAAACGCCTTTGCAAGTCCGTCATCGCTCACTGAAGGGCATACAATGTCAGCAAGTTTTTTCAGAGCTTCCGCGCCGTTTGCCATACAGACGCTTGTTCCTACTGTCTGTATCATCTCTAAATCGTTCATACTGTCGCCGAAGCCTATAGTTTCTTTGACAGGTACATTAAATTTTTTGCAGATAATTTCAACGCCCTTGCCCTTGTCGAAATCTTTATTAATAATTTCGCCGTTGATACATTTAGCCGGAGCTTTGAGTTCCTGCAAAACAAAATTAAATTCATTTCCGAGTGCTTTTTTAGCTTCGTCAAGCTGGGACATTTCCAAGCACATTATGACGACTTTATAAACGGGCGAGCCGTCATATTCTTTCATGGGTTTAATTCCTAAGTTTGAAGAAAGAGCTTTGCGCCATCTTTCAATTTCGCTGTTGCCGCCGCTTTGGGAACTTAAAAAATCGCCTAAATTTTCATCGCCCCATGAGCCGCCTTCAGCCTCGATAGTGCAGAATACGCCGTTATTATGCAAAGTTTTTAAGGCCAAGTCTCTTTGTCCGTCCGTCATCGGTTTATCGTATAAAATTTCGTCGTATTTTTCACCTACGGCAATATAGCCGCCTGCGCACGAAATAAAGCCGTCAAACTGATATTTTAATAACGGCCTGAGCATGTCGGGATTTCTTCCAGTGCAGAGAAAAACTTTATTACCCCTAGCACGAGTTTTTTCAATAGCTTTTACGGCACTGTCGGGCGGAGTGTTTTCGCCGGGAATTGTTAATGTTCCGTCAATGTCAAGAAAAATTAATTTCATTTTTATTTTTTATCCTCCTGATTAATTTTTTATATTTATACTGTTGCCATTTCAATTTCACTGCGTAACTTTGCTATATTTTCTATGGGCTGCTTTGCAACGCTTGCTATTTGCTCGTCAGATAAAAGGCCGCTTTTTATAAATTCACGTAAAATATTGTTTTGTCCCTCATTGCGACCTTCTTTGCGACCTTCTTTGCGACCTTTGTTACGGCCTTCACTAAAGCCTTTGTTACGGCCCTCATTTAAGGCTTTTTCATAAGCATCATTGATGACATCATCTATTACCGCATGGTATTTAATCATTTTCTTCCCTCCATTAAGTACAGAATCAGACTCTTTATAGAATAATTCTCTATATTCTTGACTGCTCAAACTCATTGCACGTTCAAGAAAAATTATGAACATTCTTCGTTTTTGAATAGAAAAATCTTTTTCAGCAAGAAGCCTTAAAATTTCTTTCATGTATTTGAATTTTTCACTATTAGATTTACGGTTTTCTTTTGACTTTTTTAACGCATATATAAATAAATCTACAAGACTGCCGATAGATTTAAGTTCTTCGTCAGTAAACTCATATGCTTTTATGATGTTGTATTTATAATTAATTTCAGTTCCGAAAAATTTATGATTATAAATTCCAGGTTCGCCGTCTTTTTTAGGACGCTTAGCCGTAAGAATTGCAAGTGCCGCAGGGTGTTCATTATGATGAGTAAATATTAAACAGTAATAGCGAAACATCCGCAGCGAAAAATTTTCACCCCCGCGCCCCTGTATTTCAATATGAAGCAAAACCCATTCTTCTCCGCCATCTTTTAGAAAAATTTTCAAAAGATTATCAACATATTTAGTCTTAGATTTTTGATTTTCAGGCTCTAAATTTGCTAATAAATCTCTAAGCTCTTTATCAAGAAATTCAGGTTCATGTTCTAAATCGGCTTTATTGTAAAGGGCAGGCAAAAATCTTTGCAGAATTTCACGCCAGAACTCCGCAATAAAATCCTTCCAGATTCCGTCAATGCTAAAAGGGTCTGTATCCGATTCATTCGGCACGTCTGCGTCTATAGATTCTAATTTTATGTTGCTTAACTCATCATCGGGCATAAGCTACGGAAAAACTCCTTCAAATAATTTTCAAATTTATTTTTTAAGTTAATGATGTTGAAAAAAACGTGAATGAAAAGATTATAATATCAAAATTTTTCTTAGGCAATTTTTATTTAGAATTTTTTATATAAAATTAAAGGGAGATTTTACTCCCCACTATCTTGGCACTAAACACGCTTTTTAATTATCAGCGCGAAATGCCACCGTCCCAGCCAAAATTTAAGGCTAAAGGCAGTCTTCGTAAAAATTATTTTCATGGGGAATCACCCCCTCTCGTTCGAGAGTCCTGCTCGGAAATGCAGGCTGCTAAATAATAGCATAAAAAAAGCTCCTGATGTTTCCGACTCATCAAGATGCTCTAGGGTGTTCCCCATGATTTTTTTTACGAATTGATAATAATTATAACATATTTACAAATTAACAATTAAATATACACTTTATGAATTTAGAAATTTATAAAATAGGAATAGGAGTTAAAAATGAAAATATTAAATCAAAAATCTCATCAAATTGATATGCTTCACGGCTCTTTATTAGATAAAATTTTAATTTTTTCTCTTCCTTTAGCTTTGAGCATGATTTTACAACAGTTATTTAATTCGGCAGATGTTGCAGTAGTAGGACGCTTTGACAGCCCGCAGGCTATGGCAGCAGTCGGGAGCAACGGAGCAGCAATTAATTTAATGGTAAATCTTTTCGTCGGTCTTTCAATCGGCGCGAATGTTATAGTAGCAAAATATATAGGAAAAAACGAAGTCGATAAAATTCAAGATGCCGTTCATACTTCAATTTCAATAGCTTTAATCAGCGGCATATTGCTTTTAATATGGGGCTTGAGCGTGGCTCGGCCTATTTTGAATTTAATGAACACGCCCGAAGATATAATTGATTTAGCTGTGGTCTATTTCAAAATTTATTTTTTCGGAATGCCTTTTATAATGCTCTATAATTTCGGCTCTGCAATTCTAAGAAGCAAGGGAGACAGCAACAGGCCCTTATGGAGCTTGGCTTTCGGAGGCGTTGTAAACGTAATATTAAATTTAATTTTCGTAATAATTTTCAAGTTAAGTGTTGTCGGTGTTGCTCTTGCAACTGTAATTTCAAATATAGTAAGTGCATTAATGATTGTATATTTTTTACTTAATGAAGAAAAACCTTTTAGATTAAATTTCAAAAAACTTTCACTGAAAAAAATTTATGCCGTACAAATATTAAAAATAGGCGTTCCGTCAGGTTTGCAGGGAATGTTATTTTCAATTTCAAACATAACTATTCAAACCGGCATAAATTCGTTAGGCTCTTACGCTTCGGCAGGCAGCGCGGCGGCTATAAATTTTGATTTTATAACTTATTATTTCGTCGGAGCATTCACGCAGGCGGCAGTAACTTTTACGTCTCAAAATTTCAGTGCGGGAAATTTACAACGGTGCAGAAAAGTTTTCAATCTCTCAATGCTTTCAGGACTAATAACAACTGGAGCGGCCTGTTTAATCTGCGCTGTATGGAGAACGGAAATTTTAAGCCTATACACCGTCAATCCTGAAGTTTTAGAATTTGCAAAAGTCAGAATGCTTCACGCCGTTGCTTTTTTATGGATGTGCAATTTATATGAAATTCCCGGCGGAGCATTAAGAGGCATGGGGTATCCGACACTTCCGACTGTTATAGTTTTGCTTGGGTGCTGTGTATTGAGAATTATATGGGTTTATACGGTCTTTGCATTTTATAAAGATTTCGCAATATTAATGGACGTTTACCCGGTCTCTTGGTTAATAACAAGTGTTGCTACTCTTTTTGCGTATTACATGATAATGCCAAGAAATAAGTAGGAGTTAGGAGTTAGGAAGTAACTAATTCCTAATTCCTAAATTAAAAAATGATTTTCGCCAGATAAGCAAAAATCCACGCAACAAAGCACTGCCATATAACAACACCAAAAGCCCATCGGCTGCCTAATTCGCGTTTAATTGACGCGACAGCCGCAACGCATGGAGTATATAAAAGACTGAAAACTAAAAGAGCCGCTGCCGCAGATTGCGAAAGAGCCTCGCCGACATTTTCGCCGAATAATACTTCAAGAGTTGAAACGACGCTTTCTTTTGCCATGAAACCGCTTATTAATGACGTGCATACCCGCCAGTCTCCAAGCCCTAAAGGTCTTAATAAAGGCGCGAATATTCCGGCAATGTTCGCTAAAATGCTTTCATTTGAATTTTCAACAAGATTGAAAGATAAATCAAAACTCTGTAAGAACCATACAACTATAGTCGCTATAAAAATCACTGAAAAAGCTCGCTGAAGAAAATCTTTTGCCTTTTCCCATAAAAGCCACAAAACATTTTTAGCGGCAGGCATTCTGTAATTCGGAAGCTCCATAACAAAAGGAACAGGCTCGCCCCTGAATAAAGTTTCTTTGTAAAGCAAAGCAACTAAAATTCCTACAACAATTCCTAAAATATAAAGCCCGGTCATTATAAGGCCGCCGTGCTTCGGGAAAAAGGCATTTACGAAAAACGCATAAATCGGAAGTTTAGCGGTGCAGCTCATAAAAGGAGTTAATAAAATCGTCATTCTTCTGTCTCTTTCACTTGGAAGAGTGCGCGTTGACATTACAGCCGGAACAGTACAGCCGAAGCCTATTAACATCGGAACAATGCTTCGTCCCGAAAGTCCGATTTTTCGTAAAAGCCTGTCCATGAAAAAAGCAACTCTCGCAGAATATCCCGTATCTTCAAGAATTGAAAGGAAGAAAAACAAAGTTATTATTATGGGAATAAAACTTAAAACGCTCCCTATTCCGGCAAAAATTCCGTCTATTACAAGACCGTGAATTACAGGATTTACATTTAATGAAGTCATAAAAGCGTCCGCCCCTTCCGTGAAAGCCTCAATGCCTTCTTCTAAAATTTCTTGGAAATACGCGCCTATAACTTCAAAAGTAAGCCAGAAAATCGCCGCCATTACTGCTATAAAAATCGGAATGGCCGTATATTTTCCCGTTAAAATTTTATCGAGGCTCTGACTTCTTAAATGTTCTTTGCTTTCTTTAGGTTTTACGACTGACTGCGAGCAGACTTTGTTTATAAAATCAAATCTCATGCCGGCCATTGCCGCGTTTCTGTCAAGCCCGCGTTCGTTTTCCATTTGAACGATTATATGCTCAAGCATTTCTTTTTCGTTTTGTTCGAGATTTAACTGCTTAATTATTAACTGGTCATTTTCAATAACTTTGCTTGCGGCAAATCTTAAAGGAAGTCCGGCACGTTCTGCGTGGTCTTTGATTAAGTGCGAAATTGCATGAATACATCTGTGTACGGCTCCGTTATGGTCATTTTCATCGCAAAAATCATAACGTGCAGGTTTTTCCTGATATTTTGCAATATGAATAGCATGATTAACAAGTTCATTAACACCCTCATTTTTTAACGCCGAAATAGGAACAACAGGCACACCTAAAAGAGCTTCCATAGCGTTTATGTCGATAGTTCCGCCGTTGCCGCGCAATTCGTCCATCATGTTCAAAGCCACGACCGTTGGAATTTGCATTTCTAAAAGCTGAATAGTCAAATATAAATTTCTTTCAATGCTCGTAGCGTCAAGAATATTAATTATTGCTTTCGGCTTTTCGTTCAAAATGAAATGACGCGAAATTAATTCTTCACCGCTGTACGGCGACATTGAATAAATGCCCGGCAAATCCGTAACAAGCGTGTCATCATGCCCTTTAATAGCTCCGTCCTTGCGGCTGACAGTAACGCCGGGAAAATTTCCTATTCTCTGCTTTGCTCCCGTTAATTGATTAAATAAAGTTGTTTTTCCTGAATTTTGATTGCCTGCCAATGCAAAAGTTAAAACAGTTCCATCGGGCAAAGGTTTATTTTTATCATGAGCATGATATTTTCCTGCCTCGCCGAGCCCCGGATGTTCAGTTCTAAAAATTTTTTTGAGTTTAGGATTTTCATTTTTAATTTCTAATTCGTCATTTTTAATTTCTACATTTATTCTTTCAGCGTCCGCAAGCCTTAAAGTTAATTCGTAGTCATGTATTCTGATTTCTAAAGGATCTCCCATAGGAGCAAGTTTAATCATTTTGACTTCAGCACCGGGAATTATTCCCATATCGAGTAAATGCTGTCTCAAACTTCCTTCGCCGCCTACGGACAAAATAACGCCGCTTTCATTTATTTGTAATTCTTTGAGTGTTACTACATCTTTCATGTTTATAAAAATTGTCCTTCCTTTCTTAAAGTTTTATTAATAATAGACTTTGAGAAAGGAACGGTCAATTATTCATCTGAATGCGTTGATTATAAGACTAATTAACAGAAGCAAAAAGTTTCATTTTTCTTTGAACAATATTATATTTCGGGTTTGCCTGTTTGATTAAGCCTGCTAAAACTTCAGGGTCATCGGGCAAATGATACGTGCAAAGAGCAAGTTTAGGAGCAAAATTTTTCAAAGTCTCCTGCGCGCCTTTTAACATATTTCTTTCAAAGCCTTCAATATCAGCTTTTATAAAATCAACTCTTTTAAGTCCGTTTTCTTTTACAAAATCGTCTATTGTTGTTGTCTCTACGGTTGAATAATCTTTTTGAAAAGATTCGCTAGCACTTTTATCCATTAAAGAATCTCCGGCGGAATTGCTTTCGGTGTTAAGAAAAATTTTTTGTGTAAGTGTTTTGTCTGAAAGACCTTTTTTAACCGGAATAATATTTTTATTCAGTTCTGCGGTTTTAAGCAAATATTCAAAATTGCGTTCTGAAGGTTCAAATGCGTAAACTATCCCCCCCCCCACGCAAAGTTTTACAGAAGCATACGCCGCAAAATCTCCGATCCAGCTCCCTGCATCGATAACGACATCGCCCGGCTCAACAGTTACGCTGACTTTATCATTAACAAAACCGTAAAGCCCTTCAGCGAGAAATTTCTCACATTTATTGAAAGTTTCTTCGTCATATTTATCATTATAAAAAACATAAGAATGAAATGTATCGTTAAATATTTCCGCCGCGAGTATTCTTTCATTTTTACGGTCAAGCAGAGGCAGTTTAACATCTTTAATATGATAGGCTTCTGAGTCAGGTTTCAAAAGTCTTTTGACGTGTTCATGAACATATAATTCAGAATCCTTGTGAAATATTTTTTGTCTTATCGCGTCAATTCCAAATAATAAAAGTTCTTTAGGCGTATAAATTCCGTACAGCATACGGCGAAATCTTATCGGCAATTCCAAATTTAATCACTTTCCTATAGTAAAATATCTATTTATGGCAAACATGAAAATTATAACAAAATATATTTGCTCCGAATGCGGGCATATAACGACAACTAAAACGGGAAAATGTCCTTCTTGTAATTCGTGGGGAACTTTTGAAATTTTTGAAGAGCCTTCTCAAAATACAAAATCAAAAAAAACTTTTTCTCATGTA
>JAFSXR010000014.1 GCA_017443985.1 Synergistaceae bacterium | reverse complement strand
TTTACCCCCAGTTCGAATCTGGGTGCCGCCTCCATATGAATTAAATCTAGTTCGGACGAAAATTTTTAAGACAGAATATTATTAAGACCGCTTAAAGGGCGGTTTTTTTTATGGACAAAAAAAGTGCCGCATGAAAAATCTGCGGCTGCTCTGAAAAATTATTCCTGCCATTCGACGCTCAACGATAAAATGGCCCACGTATTTTTATTATTATATTTATAGGGCTTGGCCTTCGCGACGAAAGTTGCCGGGCGGTGCTTGGGATTCTCAAGCTCGTAGAGTTCGCCCTCCATAGTTACAAAATCTTTGCCCTTGTCAACGTGCTGAACGTCAGCGTAATAAACCGTGTCGTTTGCCCAGTTGCGTTTGTCGAAGTGATATAACTTGCCGTCATAATCAACTTGGGGAATGTCGCCCATAACTTTTTGATGTTTAACAGGCAGGTCAAAATATTTTCGGACTGACGCAGCGACGCTTTCTTTTGCGATTGTCGAAGAGCCGAACTCGCAATTTTTCCGCGTGCATTTTTGAATCAATTTTTTGTTGTTGATTATGTTGTGGCCGATCCCGAACTTGATTAACTCGCCCATGTTATACGGATCGCCTAAGTGTAAAATTTCGTCCGAGCCTTCTTCTTCTAAATCAAAATCAAGCATTCCAAGCTCTGTGAAGTTGCTGATAAAAATTCCCATGCGCTTTATTTCGTCGTCTTTCTTGGCCGCGCCCATTGAGAACATTACAGCAAGAACTAACAAGACCGCTAAAATTTTTCTCTTCATGAAAAATTCCCTCCTGATAAAAAATTTTAATGCTGAAAGCATTATAGCAGAGGGGTAAAAATACATGTGATAAAATAAACCATAATAGAAGGGGAGGCAGAGGAAGTTAGCTGAACCCCTAAAATCTTAAAAGGTTAAAACCTTTCAGTAGTTAAAACCCGAGCTAAGGATGATAGTTAAGCCGCTTCCTCTAAAGAAGAGTTCTCCCCAAACGGCTCACTGTATTTCTTCCCCCGCGCATTAATGATGTTTTTCAACCTCTCATAAACCTCTTTCGGCCTTTCCCCAAAGGAAAAAGCCACATCGCTTCTATACATTCTCCCCGAGTCTAGCTGTCTCTTCACATTCCAATTCATGCAAATCTTCTCGGGGGTATCTACAAAGACGGCACGAACGTCATACCCAGCCTTTTCAAAGGGTTTTATGTACTTGTTTATCAGCTCATCGAAATCAGGAGCAACGATTGGGAGGATGATGTTGGTGCCTTTATGCTCCCCCAATAGGAAGGAATTTAAGGCCTCGTCCATTAAAACCAGACTCTCTAGATGAACTGCATCAGCCGCACCGCCGAAGGTTTCTTGGTATTCAGGAAGAAGCTCTTTAATAACATCGCAATCCAAAATAAAGGCATCAAGGTTATCGCTGTGAGGGTTGACAAAAGCTGTGGATTTTCCTGATGCAGGGAGCCCTAGAACTAGCTCTAGTTGGAAGTTTCTCTTCACTGGGCCGGTAAAAGCATATTTCCCTGAGGGTTGTTTTACGGCCGACCCGATGGACAAGAACTCTTTGATTACTTTCCTCCTCAGTTCTTGACGTTCTGGTGTGTTGATTTTGGAAGTATCGCCGTATTTTTCTCTGTAGTATAGTGATATAGCATCAAGCTGCTTTACGATATTATGGTTCTTTAATTCTTCCACTTCAAAAAAGTCTTTATTAATAATCCTCGTATAAACCTCTCGGGCCTCATCTGTGTCAATGCATAGATGATCCGATGAGGGCTGCCAGGTGAAGCCTGTGACAGCATAGCTCACACTGCATCCAAAAAACAACAACAAAAAAAAACTTTTTTCCTCATATTCACTTATCCTTTCTGCTACAACTACCTCTGGGCCACATTTCCAAGCTCGGGTTTAACCCACTCTAGCCTCACGGAAATCAATTTTCAGAATTTTTGAATATACATAAATGCCGCTCACCTCAAATTTGAGGACAAAACTAAGTATGATTTTGACATTTTTAAAAAGTCGCCTGTTCATCAATGTTTACGCTTCAAAATTGATTCCCGTGCGTTGAACGATGAGCCCTGTACTCACCCGAGGCTTCCTCTAGGTAGAATTATATCAAAATATCAACGACGAGCCCGTTAATTAACGAGTAAGCTATGACGAAAAGTAAATAAGCAATAAATTTTCTAAAGCCTAAGACAATTTTCAGCGCGCCCAAGTTCGTAATTTTTGTGGCCGGGCCGGTAATCATGAAGGCACTTGCGCTTGCCATGCTCATTCCGTCAGCAAGCCATTGAATTAATAACGGAATTGTTCCGCCTCCGCAGGCGTATAAAGGCACGCCGATCGTCGCCGCCATTAAGACCCCGAAGCCGTTTTTACGCCCGAATAACCTAGCAAAACTTTCAGCCGGCACGTAACGCATAAATAACGCCGTCAAAAAAATTCCAAGCAAAAAATATAAACCCGTCGCTTTTACATTTCTGCCGAAATTTTTTATGTAACGCAAAAAAATATTAGTGTCGGTGTCGCGGTTGGAGATTTCATAAAATCCTGAGAAGCTGAAAAAATTTTTGCCCGTCAGTTTTTTATAAAGAGTTACCGCAAGCCCGGCGCAGACTCCGCAAAAAAAGCACGACGCTATCCTGATTATTAACGCCGTCCGGCCAAGCGCAGTGCTGTAAATTATTAATTGAGGGTTCAATAAGATAGAAGCCATCATGAACGAAGCTAGCCAATCTTCCCTCATGCCCTTTTCTGAAAATGACGCGGCTATAGGAATTGTCCCATACATGCAGAGCGGCGAAGCTATGCCCAAAATACACGCAGGAACAATCCCGAAGAGGCTCAATTTTTTTTCGCTCAACGATGAAAAAATTTCGTGGATTTTTTTCTTTCCAAAGACCGAGACAAAAGAGCCTATAGCCATTCCCAGCAGCCAATAAATATAAATCTGCTCAAGCTGAAGGGTGAAATAATACCAGAGATAAATAAACTCTCTTTGAAAAATCTTCACACTAAAAATTAATCAATGCTGATTAAATCGTATTCCCTGTTTCCAAGTCCGATCTCTGCGGCGTGTTCGACCGTGTGAATACCGTGCCTTGATTCCATTCTCTTAATTAAAGAATTTCCGTCGGGGGCTTTGTAGACTAAATCAACACATGCCTGGTCGAGCGCAACGGGGTCAAGCGAGCCGAGTATGCCGATGTCGTGCATGTCGGGCTTTGCCGGGTTACCGTCGCAGTCGCAGTCAACGCTTAAATGATTCATTACGCTGATGTACATGATTTTTTTGCCGCCGTCCAGGCTGTCGGAAACTGCCTTAGCCGCTTCAGCCATTGACTCTAAAAAATCGTCCTGCTTGTCATACCAGATTGAGCCGCTTTCTCTTGTGCCCGCCGTGTGAATTATGACTTTTCCGCGAGGCGACGCAAAGCCGATTGAAATATTTTTCAACGCTCCGCCGAAGCCGCCCATAGCGTGTCCTTTGAAGTGAGTTAAGACTAGAACGAAGTCATAATTTTTGAAGTGCGAGCCTACTACGTCTTCTTTTAAGTGCTTGCCGCCGGTAACAGGCAAAGACACTTCGCCCTCCGCGTCGAGAATGTCAACGTCCGCGATTTTCGTGAAGCCGTGATCTTCAGCTACCTGCATGTGAAGAGCCGTTGATGCTCTCGAACCGCCGTAAGCAGTGTTGCACTCAACGATAGTGCCTTTGACTTTCTGAACGAGCTCTTTAATTAAATCAGGCGAAAGATAGTGAGTGTTGCCTGCCTCGCCGGTGCTGAGCTTCACCGCAACCCTGCCTTCTGCCTCGCGTCCGAGCTTGTTATAAATCGCCATTAAGCCTGCCGGTGAAATGTCCTTTGTGAAAAAGACCTGCGAGCTTTCCGCGAACGACGTGCCCGCGAAAACTAAAATTGATAATAACGCTAAAAAATTTTTCATGAAAAATTTTCTCTCTTTCAATTAAACTTCATCAAGAAGATAAATCTTAAAGCTGGGTTAAAGTCAAGAGAAAATTTTTACTCCGCTGAAATTATTTTACAGTCCGTCAGCGTAATTCCCTCTGTGCTTTTTGACTGAGCGTTGAGGCTTGCGACAGTTCCTTCAATGGCAATTTCATCGCCTCTGTCAATTTCAGTGAGTAAAGGCTCATCAGCTGCGACGAGGCACAAAATTTTAGGACTGAACGATAACTGAATTGCAGGGCTTCCGTTTTTCATAGTGATGTTATCAATTTTGCCCGTAATTTTTATGGTTCTGCCCTTGTAAATTTTTTCGGCCTTGAAAGGATTATTGTCAAAGTCCCTTGCGAGTGTTTCAGCTGGTACTGCTTCAACGCTGTTAATAATCGCGCTCGGCCCGGTTGATGTGCTTACGTATCTATGAGTGCCGCTTGATCTTTTAATATCATTAATGACCCGTGAAATTTCTAATATATTTTCGTTTGTTACAAAACGCACGTAATCTCTCTCAAGCCAGCCGATACTCTTATGCTTCTCATTGAGAAAAGCATCGGTATATTCAACAGCGACCCATTTTTTGCCGTTAGGGCTTTTCCATTCGCCGAGATACGAGCAAGCACAGTAAGCTATGTAGCCGATCTCCTGAACTTCTCCGCCAAAAAGTTCCGCAATTATTCTGGAAGTATTATTTGGCTGTAAACGGAGCTTCAAGTTTATTGTAGGGTAAACGGCGTTGATATTGCCGTCATAAGAATATGTGCCCCTAGTTAAAATATAAGCAGGAACAAGTCCGGCATCAATTAATTTCTGAATTTCTTTTTCAGCCTGCGCTTGAGTGTAAATTTCCCTGTTCTGCATGAAAGCAATTTCATTCGCTATCGTCTTGTCGTTCAGCGATTGATATGCAGCTTGAGAGTCTTTATTAGTGTTTATGAAGAATGGCCTGTCATAGTCATAAGTAACGTACATCTTTGCGAGCTCCACCGACGCTTCGGGAAGATCGGCAAAAACTTTTCCGGCCGGCAGCAGCGCGAAGAATAAAAATAAAACAGCAGAAAGAAAAATCTTTTTTACTTTCATAAAAATCTTAACCTCCTAAAAAATTTCAAACAAAAAAATTTTATCATGTGAAAAAATTTTCGCGTAACTTACGCAATTTTTTTTTAGAAATTTTTTTTATAATATACGAAATCCAGAATTTCATAAAATAAAAATCTCCGCCGAACTTCAAAAATTTTCTACGCGACGGAAAATAAAAAAATTTTTCAGGGGGTTGTCATTTTTGAAGCTGAGAACTTTTGTAGCAGTTTTACTGTTTTCATTTTTCTGCGTGTCGTCGGCTGCGGCTGATGATACATATGATTCTGTGCCGACGTTCTCGCCGTATTACGCGGGGTCAGTCAAAGCGGAAGTTCTTAATAATGCGCTTCAAGAATTAAATTACATTCGCTGGCTTATCGGAGTTCCTAACAACGTAACATTAAATTCCGACTACACTAAAAAAGCACAGCACGGAGCGGTTTTGCTTGACGCTATAGACACTCTTACTCATACGCCTGCAAAGCCTTCAGACATGAGTCAGTCGTTTTATGAGCTTGGCTATGACGCTACGACGCACGGAAATTTAGCGGTGGGCAAAATAATTACCGGCGGCCAGACTTACGGCAACATGACGATAAGCAAGAGCCTCAAAAGCTACATGGACGACTCGGACAATTCTAACATTTCGCGTATAGGCCACAGGCGGTGGCTCATGAACCCAAGATTAAAACAGACGGGCTTCGGCATCAGTACGCGGAGAGGCTATTCAGCAACTTACGTAATCGAAGAAAATAATAACGGTTCGTGGCCCATAAGCGACGAGTTTATTACATGGCCGACGAATAAGCGCGAGCACCCTTTGACATATTTTTATAATGATACTGCGTGGTGTGTCGTATTAAACAGTGATATTTTTAATAAAAGCACAAAAAGCTCCGTGAAAGTAACGCTGACTCGCTTGAGCGACGGTAAAGAATGGAATTTCTCAACATCGAGCAGCGACGGAGATTTTTATGATAATCAAGAAAGCTATGCTTATGACGAGTGCATAATTTTCAGGCCGAATAATATTTCAGCCTATAGCAACGGCGAAGAATGGCGCGTAAATGTTTCAGGCTTAAACCGCAAAGACGGCGGCGCAGGAACTTTTTATTACACCGTAAAGTTTACGAGTGCTTCAACGGGATATGACAGCGATATTCCGCAAAGTTCGAGCGGAAGCGTAACTTATTACACGAAAAAAGATAACAGCGGCGGCGGTTGTAACACCGGGCCGGGAGTTTTTTCACTATTAATAATTTTAGGAATCCCTCGCGTAAAAAAAATTAATTTTAAGCGCGTTGGAAAATAAAAAAATTTTTCAGGAGGTTGTTTTTTTATCATGAAAAAGCATGTTGTATTATTCGCAGCAGTTTGTTTGGCAGTATCAGCAGTCGCGGCTTTCGCAGCCACTGACGCACTTGTGGGCGCGTGCATTTACAAGTTCGACGACACATTCATGACCGGCGTTCGCAACGCAATGAAGGCCGAAATGGACAAAGAGGGCGGAGAGCTTGAGATCGTTGACTCGCAGAACCGTCAGCCCATGCAGAACGATCAGGTTGACGCTTATATTTCAAAGGGCGCAAACGCTCTCATCGTCAACCCCGTTGACCGTACAGCCGCAGAACCTCTCATGAATAAGGCAAAGGCCGAAGGACTTCCGATAGTTTTCATTAACCGCGAGCCTTACGCTGAAGTTATGAATGCTTACGACAAAATCTGGTACGTCGGAGCAAAAGCTGAAGAGTCCGGCACACAGTCAGGCCAGATCATCGTTGACTACTTCAAATCACACCCCGAAGCAGATAAGAACAAAGACGGCAAAATCCAGTACATTATGCTTCGCGGCGAGCAGGGACATCAGGACGCAGTTCTCCGCACCGAGTACTCAACGAAGGCAATGAAAGAGGGCGGCTTTGAAATCGTTGAGCTTGGAAGCGATACGGCAAACTGGGACAAAGTTCAGGCGACTGACAAAATGAAGGGCTTTATCTCCGCTGTCGGCGTTGACAACATTGAAGCAGTTTTAGCAAATAACGACGATATGGCACTCGGCGCAATCGAGGCTCTCAAAGCTGAAGGCTACAATCTCGGCGACGCTTCAAAATATGTTCCCGTTGTCGGAGTTGACGCGACGGCACCGGCTCTTGAGGCAATGAGCAAGGGTGAAATGCTCGGCACAGTTCTCAATGACGCGGACAATCAGGGCTTCGCAGCAGTTAAAGTTGCAGTAGTCGCCGCTGACGGCAAAGCAGTAACTGATGAGTCAATCGGCTACAAAATTACTGACGGAAAATATATCTGGATCCCTTACAGACCCGTTACTGTTGAAAATTACAAAGAGTTCATGAAATAGAGTTAGGAATTAGGAGTTAGGAGGTAGGAGGTATAACTTCCTTCTGCTTCCTACTAATTTACTTTTGAACTTTCCTTGATTAACTTCCTATCTTCTACTTCCTACCTAAAAACCTGAAAATAGAGGTGAATTTTTCTTGCGTAAAGTTTTTATACTTGCATTAACTTTTTTGCTTGTCTTTTCATTTACGGCCACAGCAGACGAAATAAAAATAGGCTCGTGTATTTACAGATTCAATGACGCTTTCATGCTCCGCTTCAGAAACGCAATGAGCGCGGAAAGTGAAAAACTCGGCCAACCTGCCGGCAGGCACGGCGCAAAAATTGAACACGCTGACGGCCAAGACAATCAGATAACACAGAACGAACAGATTGATAAATTCATTGCCGACGGCGTAAAAGTCTTAATCGTTAATCCCGTCGACAGAATGTCATCACAGGCCATAGTTGACAAGGCAAAGGCCGCAAACATTCCCGTAGTTTTTATAAACAGAGAGCCGCCCGAAGAAATTTTGAACTCTTACGAAAAAGCTTACTATGTCGGGGCAAAAGCTGAAGAGTCCGGCACGGAAGCAGGGCAGATTATCGCAGATTACTTCAAAGCAAACCCCGAAGCAGATAAAAATCACGACGGCAAAATTCAATTCGTTTTATTAAAAGGCCAGAACGGTCATCAGGATATGATTTTGCGCTCAAAATATTCTGTCGAGGCTATTAAAAACGCAGGCTTTGAACCCGTTGAACTCGCAAGCGCGATAGCTAACTGGGATAAACTTCAGGCCATGCAGATTATGAACGCTTTTACAATGGCTATAGGCCCGGAGAATATTGAAGCCGTAATCGCTAATAATGACGAAATGGCTTTAGGCGCGGTCGAAGCCTTAAAGAACAGCGACTATAACAAAGGCGATAAAAATTTTTATATTCCCGTCGTGGGAGTTGACGCGAACGCCTCAGCTCTTGACGCAATGAACAAAGGCGAAATGCTCGGAACAGTTCTTAATGACTCCGACAATCAGGGAGCTGCTGCCGTAAAACTTGCGTATGCTTTAGCCTCAGGCGGAGATATTAAATCAATCGGCTATGAAATTACAGACAATAAATATATCTGGATACCTTATCAGAAAGTTACGAGAGGTGAGAACAAGTGAGCGAGTACTTACTCGAAATGAAAAACATTACTAAGACATTTCCCGGCGTTAAAGCTCTCGATAACGTAAACTTGAACGTCAGAGCCGGAACTGTTCACGCTTTAATGGGTGAGAACGGCGCAGGGAAGTCAACGTTAATGAAATGTCTCTTCGGAATTTATAACCCCGACGGCGGAGAAATTTTCCTTGAGGGCAAAAAAGCAAACATTCATTCAGCGCGTCAGGCAATGGATCAGGGCATCGCTATGGTTCATCAGGAACTTCACCCGATTAGATTCCGTTCAGTCATGGAAAATGTTTACTTAGGAAGATTTCCCGGCCATATGGGCGTTGTTGATCATAAAGCAATGTACGATAAGACTAAGGCATTATTTGATGACTTAGAGCTTGATGTTGACCCGTTAGCACTCGCCGGCGAACAGTCAGCCGCTATTCTTCAGATGATGGAAATTGCACGCGCTGTCGATATGAAAGCAAAAATAATAATTCTTGATGAGCCAACCTCATCGCTTTCAGACAGAGAAGTCGAACACCTTTTCAAAATTATTAACAGGCTTCGCGCACAGGGAGTCGCTTTCATTTATATCTCTCACAAGATGAAAGAAATTCTCGAAATTTCCGATGAAGTTACGATTATGAGAGACGGTCAGTATGTCGGCACTTGGCCTGTTACGGACAAAGCAACGGGCGAAAAATTAACGATCGACTTCATAATTAAACAAATGGTCGGGCGCGAAATGACTAATCAGTTCCCGCCGCGTGAGGGCAGGCCGAGCGATGAAGTAGTTTTGAAAGTTGAACACGTCTGCTCGCCGCTGAAAAAATCTTTCCAAGATGTCAGCTTTGAACTTCATAAGCAGGAAATTTTAGGCATCGGCGGACTTGTCGGAGCTCAGAGAACGGAATTTGTCGAGGCTCTCTTCGGACTTCGCAGCATTGCGTCAGGAAAGATTTATCTGAACGGCGCAAGATATACTTCAAAAAATCCGGGCTTCGCAAAATCAAAGGGCCTCGCTCTTTTAACAGAGGAACGCAGAGCGACAGGGATTTTCGGAATTTTGCCGATACTTGAGAACACCGTCATCGCTAACCAGAAAAATTACGCTAATCTCGGAATTTTGAATGAGAAGAAAATGCGCATTGAGGCCGACAAAGAATGTAAAAAATTAAACGTCAAAACGCCTTCGCTTGAAACTTTAATTCAAAATCTTTCAGGCGGAAACCAGCAAAAAGTTTTAATAGCCCGTTGGCTTTTAACGAACTCGGATATTCTTATTCTTGACGAGCCTACACGCGGCATTGACGTTGGAGCAAAGTATGAAATTTATAACATCATGCTTGAGCAAATTTCTTTAGGGCGTTCAATCATTATGATTTCGTCAGAAATGCCGGAGCTCATGGGAATGTCGGACCGCATTATGGTAATGTGCGAAGGGCGCGTAACGGGCTTCTTGAACAAGGGCGAATATACTCAGGAAAAAATCATGGCACTAGCGACACAGTTCGCAGGCCGTAAAGAAAATACAGCGGCGTAAAAACAGGTAGGAGTTAGGAAGTAGGAGGTAGGAGGTAAAAAATCTTACTCTTTGCTCTTTGCTTCTAGCTGAAAATAACGAAAGGAGAAAAATTTTTATCATGGCAGAAAACAACGTTTCAAAAACAAAAAAATTGTTCACAGTCTGCGGACTTGTAGTGCTTGCGCTGGGAATAATTCTCTACTTTGCAAAAGCACCGATGGGACTCAACAGAAAAATTTACGACCTCCCGATATTTTTAATTATTATCGGTCTCGGCTTTGCCTGCAAGGGCTTTATGATGAAGCCTGGCGCAAAAGAGTTAGAGCTTTCAAGAAAATCATTCGGCGAATTTTTGACGAACAACGCAATTTTATTGGCAATGTTAGTCTTGGTCATCGTAATTTGTATTTTACAGCCGCGCTTTATGCAGATAAGAGTCGCTCTCGACATTCTCACGCAGTCGTCAACAAAATTAATAATGGCACTGGGAATTTGTTTCACTCTTTTAATTGCAGGCACTGACCTTTCAGCCGGACGCATGGTCGGTCTCGCTTCGGTCGTGTCGGCCTCAATGCTCCAGACTGCAACATATGCGAACAGATTTTTCCCCGACCTTCCGCAGGTTCAGTTATGGATGCCGATTTTAATCGCTATCGTTGCGTGCATGGTCTTTGGAGCGTTAAACGGCTTCTTAGTTGCTAAATACGACATGCACCCTTTCATAGCAACATTGGCCGTTCAGGTTATTATTTATGGAGCCTGCTCGCTTTATTTCGACATGCCTCCTAACAATTCACAGCCTATCGGAGGAATCAGGCCGGACTTCGCGCAGCTTGGGCAGATGAGATTATTCGCAGGAATTTATCAGGGCTTTCCGGGAATTTCTATCTTAATCCCGATAGCCTTAGTAATCTGCGTAATAATCTGGTTCGTTCTGAATAAAACAGTATTCGGCAAAAACGTCTATGCTATCGGCGGAAACAGAGAGGCGGCTGTCGTCGCAGGCATTAACGTTTTCAGAAACATCATGGGAATTTTCATTCTTGCTTCATGCTTATACGGCATCGCTGGAGTTCTCGAAGCAGCAAGAACGGCAGGAGCTACGAACAACTACGGCAACGGTTACGAGCTTGACGCTATAGCGGCATGCGTTGTCGGCGGTGTCTCACTGAGCGGAGGCATAGGCAAGGTCGGCGGAATTGTCATGGGCGTGTTGATTTTCACGATCATTCAGTACGGCTTGCAGTTCATTAACGTGTCGCCTATGTGGCAGCAGGTTATTAAGGGCGTAATTATTGCCGTCGCAGTTGCGATTGACCTGACAAAATACCGCAGAAAATAATTTCTGTGTTATAATCTTTGTGAATTTTTGACAGTCCTCGAAAAAAATCGGGGACTGTTTATTTTTGGGGACTACAATGGGGACTACAAAAACTTCAAAAATTTTTAGCGTTCACAAAAATTTACAGAGCTGATAAAAAAAATAAAGTTTGAAATTTTTTCACGAGGCTCTGAAAAAAATTCTGCGCTAAATTTTTTCAGTCGCACGAGAACTTCAGACATCAATATAATAAAGCTAAACCTGCGAAAATTAAATTTAATAAAATCAACGGCATGATTGTAGCAAAGTTCATAACGAGCATTTTTTTAGCTACAGACGGAGAAAAAAGCCCGAAATAATATCCGGCGTTCTGTCGTAAAATTCTAGTCGCGGTTCCAAGTCCGCTGCCAAGAATTAAAGCAAAGGCCGCCTGTGCCGTGTTAAGTTCTCCTGAAGCGAGCGAGCCTCCGGCAAGAGCAAGAGCCGCCGACACGTGAGCGATCGAGCCTGCCGCGACAGTCCAGCCTGCTAACGGAAGGAACGAAAAAAATTTTATATTGCTCTCAAAAAATTTATTGAGCAGGGGCACAAGCAAGTAAGCAAGCGCGAAAAATCCCCAAGCATATGGAAGAGTTTTTAATAATTTTTTTATAATTGCGAACTCAAATTTATTTTTAATTTTTTTTTCAGGAATAATTAAATCTGAATTTTTCTCGCCCCTTACAGCCAAGTACGCTAAAAAAAATCTTGCAACACTCCGCAGCAATAACGAAAGCGCAAAAAAAGCTCCGGCCCTTCCTGCCATTCCTACAGCAAGAGCAAAAGTTCCCGGCCAGCGTCTTAAATATGACGGAAAAGGAAGCATTAAAACCGACCATATAGCGGCACGCTCTGAAATTTGATTTTCTTCGAGAGCTGACGCTATGACACCGGCTCCTGTTTTTGACGAACCTGCACTCAAGGCGACGGCTAAGGCAGTTACGGGAGGAATGTTGAGGCGCGAAATTTTTTTTAGAATTAAATCAGCAAGGCCAAGCCTGATAATTATTTCGCCGATCACGAGTCCTAAAATTATATCGAGCGTCAAATTTAATTCGCCGCGTAAAAGATCTTGCATTTAATTTTTCCAGATTAAAATTATTGAAAGATATTCGTTAATATTTTCGAGGGCTTCAGAGCCGTAAAAAATTTTTTCTTTTTCAGGTATGCCGGCGAAATCAACGCGAATAATTTTTTTGAACAAGCCTTTTACGAAATCAATAATATTTTTATTTTTTAATGCTGTCGGCTTATATATTGCTGCTGCGTCAGAATTTTTCAGGACGCTCAAAATTTTTTCGGGATCAGCCGTGCCTGGAATGACGCTGAAAATTTCTTCCGACATTGCCATAAACTTTTTAGCGCAGGCGCACGCGACAGAATGAGCAGAAATTCCCGGAATGAAGTTAACTTCGACATCAGAAAAAATTTTTTTTGCTTCTTCAATTAGATATGCGCCCGTTGAATAAAGCACAGAGTCGCCGATAACGGGAAAGAAAATTTTTTTTGCAAATTTTATTTTATCTTTAATGTTTAATAATTGTTCAGAAATAATTTCTCCGCGCCGTTTTGAATTTTTGATCATCGGGAAATAAATGTGAATAATTTTTTTTTCCGGCAGATGTTGAGCAATTATTTTTTCAGCGGTGCCGGGCTTGTCATCGTCATGAGCTCTCGGAACTAAAATAAAATCAGAACTTTCAGCTTCATTGAGAGCCGACAGAGTAATTAAATCGGGATTGCCCGGACCTATACCTGCAATAATAAATTTCATTTTGTTAAAAAAACCGCCTGACTGAGTGAAAATTTTTCTTTGAAGTTATAATAACACATAGAAAATCACGAAAATAAAAATAATTGAGGAGGTGAAAATTTATGGGACTCTTAGCCGGATTTATCGGAGCGAGTATATTTTTAATAGGACTCTTTCAATGGGCGCAGGGAGGAGCAAGCCTTTGGAGGATATTCAGAATTAGGCGCGACGAAAAAAAATTAAACCGTGAAGAGCGGAAAGCCGCAGAAAATGAAATAAAGGAGCTTGAGAGAGCCGCAGACAGAACGATAGGCGCGAGCTTCAGAATAATTGCTTTTCTTGCCGTTATCGTATGGCTGTTCTTCGGTGTTACTATGCTTCTTGAAATGTTCGGAATAAATTGGGTCAGCATATTCGCAAAAAAATATTGGTCCCAGTCCAGCGTTAATTCTCAAATCAGCAATTCCCAATCCCGCAATGACATGCTCAGAAACATGGGCAACAGTTTGAGGAGGTAACCATAGGGCAAGAGTAAAAGAACGCGAAATATATTATGAGGAGGCCAAGAAAAATGGCAACGGACTTTGAACGACTGAGAGCTATGAAAGATGAGGACATTGACTGCTCGGATATTCCGGAGCTTACGGAAGAAGAATTAAATAGTCCGAATTGGCTTAGCTGTACACCTGAAAATGAAATAATGTATCTCGCTATCAATAGAAGGGTAGCAGAACACTTCCGACAGACAGGCAAAGGATATCTTAATAGAATGAGTGATTTAATAAATTCATTCTTATCTGATTATGTCAACAAGCAGCAAGTTACAACAGTGTGAAGCATAAAGGGGGAAATTTTATTCAGTGATTAAGTTAATGATTTTTGACCACGACATGACGATTGTAGACTCAAGCTATGCGATCATGGCCGGTTTTAATTACGTCGCAGAGCATGAGGGACTGCCTAAAGTTTCTCATGAATTAACAATGAAATATATAGCAACGCCTATCCCGACATTTTGCGAAGGACTTTTGGGCGAGTACCGTCCCGAATGGATAAAAATTTATCGTGAAGTCAGCAAAAAATTTGAGCGCGAATTAATAAAACCGTTTGACGATACAATTCCAACGCTGATAAAACTAAAAGAGATGGGCGTTAAATTAGCTGTCGTATCGAACAGGGAAACGCCGCAGGGTGTTCTCGAACGCACAGGACTTGCGCAATATTTTGATGAAATTGTCGGAGCTTTAGAGCCTTACGGGAAATTACCCTACAAACCTAATCCGGCAATGATTAATGAGCTTTTGAAGCACTTGAATATTTCAAAAGAAAATGCCGTCTATGTCGGGGACGCTGATATTGATATTTTAACGGCACTCGGCGCGGACGTTCGCGGTATAGGAATAACAAAAGGGAATTTCACAGCGGAAGAATTTAATTTATTAGGCGCGTGGAAAGTTATTGACTCGCTCGAAGAATTAATAGAGATAGTAGAAAAGGATGCCGCCGACTGATAATAATTTTATAAATGAATTAGGCTATCTGGCTGCTTACGGTGAATACACCGAAGAAGCTATTGCGCGTGTTGAAAAAAAATCTTTCGTCCCTGTCAATCACTTAGGGGGCGAGTTAAGCCCGTACCTTTTACAGCACGCAAAAAATCCCGTAGGCTGGTACGCTTGGGGAAATGAAGCCTTCGAGACCGCAGAGCGCGAGGACAGGCCGATTTTTTTATCGATCGGCTATTCTTCCGAACACTGGTGCGGTGTCATGAACAGAGACTGCTTTAGCGATCCTGAAGTCGCAGGCTTCATAAATGAAACTTGTATCCCCGTTAAAGTTGACAGGGAAGAACACCCCGAACTTGATAATTTATTTATGGAGGTATGCCGGATTCAAAACGGGAGCGCGGGCTGGCCTCTGAATATTTTTTTGCTGCCTGACGGACGGCCTTTTTTCTGTACGACTTGGCTTCCAAAAAGAACGACGGGACAGATGCCCGGCATTACGGATTTATTTCCGCGTATTAAATGGCTGTGGACAAAACAGCGCGATGATGTTGAACGTGCAGCAAATGAGCTTGCACTAGCCGTCAATCAAAAATTTGAAATTCTTTCCGGCGCAAAATATAAAACGGGCGGACGTATAGGAAAATTAAAAGCCTACGAAGCATTGAGCGACATGCGCAGAATTTTTGATTTACGCTGGGGCGGCTTCGGAAAAGCTCCGAAATTTCCTGAGCCTAATAAATTATTATTTTTATTAAAACAGGCTGAAGAAAATTCCGGCGCGTCAAAGCGAGATAAATCTGACGCTCTCACTATGGTCGATATAACTTTGCGGCGAATGTGGCGCGGAGGCATTCACGACCATTTAGGCGGAGGATTTTCACGTTATGCGATTGACGAACGCTGGCTCGTTCCTCACTTTGAAAAATTATTGTGCGATCAGGCCATGATTTTATTGACCGTCGCAAAATCTCAGGAACTCAATCAAAATTCTTTTCATAGATTAATGGCGGAGGATATTATTTTTTGCCTCACCCGTGATTTTTCCGACAGCACCTCATATTCTCAGGGCTTCAGGGCCGCGATAGGCGGAGACACTCCCGAAGGCGAAGGACGCTATTATTTATGGAACGAGGACGAATTGAAAAAAATTTTGCCCGAAGGCGACGCGGGATTATTCTGCGCGGCTTATGCCGTCCTGCCCAGCGGAAATTTCGGAAATGAACTCGCCGGTTCTCAAATGAGCTGGAATATTTTATACGAGGCCTCGACAGTTAATGACCTCGCTAAACGTTACGGGATAAAAGGCTCTGAAGTCGGCCGCAGGTTATTCGAGTGCCGAAAAATTTTGCTTGCAGTTCGTGATAAACGATACCCGTTAGCCAGCGACAATAAAATTTTAAGGGGCTGGAACGGCTTAACTATAGGTGCGCTTGCTAGGGCTTCCGTTGCGTTTGAGCAGTCAGAGTGGCGCGACATTGCCGAGAGAGCCGCGTTATTCATTCAAAAAAATTTTCCCGATAAAAATAATAACTGGCGCAGAGTATGGATTGACGGACACTCAGAGATTGAAGCCATAACAGAAGACTACGCTTTTTTATTATGGGGAATAGTTGAACTTTACAAGGCCGCTAAACATTTCAACGCCGGCGAAAAACAGTTAAGCGACTGGCTAAACATGGCGCAATCGCTGGCCGAAATAATGATTAAAAAATTTTGGGACGAAAAAAACGGCGGTTTATATTTATCTCTTGAGAACGCTCCGAATATTTTTATCAGAATGAAGTCGGCTGAAGATAACGCTCTTCCTTCGGCGAACGCCTTTGCGGCTATAGCTTTGAACGAGCTCGCAATAATTCTCGAAGAAAAAAAATACTCGGATTACGCACGGGAAATTATCGGCTGCTTTTCTCATTATGCGTCTGAAAATCCTTTGTCCTGTTTGTCGCTGCTGATAGCCGATTTAATTTGGCAGCCCGTCAAGAAAAAGCCGGAGCCTGCTCCTGAGCCTGTACATGTTCCGACGGACGAAGAATTAAACGCGGAAGAGCCGGAGCCCGCAGCACAGACCGAGACAAGACACGAGACAGACAGACGCGCCGCAAGAACTGCAAGACGTTCAGCGCGGACAGAAAGATCCAGCGCGGCCGAGAGAGCTGAAAGAAGAAGCGCACGTTCTCACAGATCGCCAAGAACAAGATAAAAAATAATATAATATACGTAATAAAAAGCTAAAAAAATTTTTAGGAGGTTATAGAGTTGAAAGCTATTGCAAAGACCGCAGGTGTTTTGGTATTGCTTGCGGTTGTGTTCATGTCTATAGGCGTTTGCTATGCCGGTTATGAATTTGACGACCTCATGGGCAACGGCTACACGTCGCAGTGGATGGCCATAGACGGAAACGGCGCGACATTCGGCGGAAAATTTAACGAGGCTATACAATTTCAAACTGATGTTCTTGGCAATTATGATGACACTTCAGTTATAAAAATTCTTAACGGACATTCAGACGAAGAAATAGAAGATAGAGAGCTCCACGTTTTATTCCTGCTCGCCGTAAACGGAATAGGGCGCGTTTACATGGACATGAAGGCCGAAGAAATGAGCTTTGACATAAGCACTCCTACGCCCGGCTTCAGCACCATAGGGACAACGACTTACACTAACGCGCTTTTACCGCTAGGACAGCCTGCGAGCATGGACGCAACATGGAGGCGTTTCAATTTCACTTTTCAACGCTCTCTCACAAATACTTATGACAGCGTTGTACAGCTCATGAATTTTCATCAAAATCCAAAAAATACTCCATCGCAGACTATTCAACGTCCTTTGATTATTTCAAACGTTGCGCCGGCGACTGCTCAATTTGAGCCTTTGATTTTAAGAATGACGCTGCGCGACAACAAAGTAAGAAACTCGAACATAGTAGCTTATGACCGCGTAACTTGGGACATGACTGGAAATATTACGGCTGGCGGAAAACATTGGGTTTTTGTTCCGCTCGAAGATGATTTGTTAATTGATAACGAGACAGTAAATTATTTCCTTACGACCGAAGTTATAAATCATACGGCTGTGAGATATGCGGCAGCGACTTACGACGCTTACGGAGATTACACGCGCCCGGACTATTGGAAATTTGACCTCGACCGCTCGCAGGGAACTACGTACATCGACAGCACCTTCCAGCTTGCTGCGAACGCTCATATACCGCCCGGCCTCGTCTCCGTCTTTCAACGCGGCTATGACATCAACGAACAGAATAAAAGACCGTTAATTCTTTATCCTATTGACGCTCCCGAAGTCGGAAATCATGAGCTAAGACTAAGCCATAAAATTATTTACGGGAAGAGGCTCGGTGCTACTTACAAACAGCCTGCCCCTAAAGGAAATTTTAACCTGTTTGAAGTTACAGCATTCCAGCCTAAAGTAGCGAGCAGTACTTTTTATGATAATTTGCAGACAATTACCAACGCTCAGGGAGAAATAAAAGTTCCAACGACTTCATCATTCGGCACGGGCTCAATTACACGCGATGAGACAATGCCGAGCACAATCCTTCAGCATTTCACGCTCAATCAAAACATACCGGGAAGTTTAAGAAACGGCACTGATGAAGGAATGCTGCCCGTTCATGTAACGCTGAATATTCCTATAACTTTAATCGACGACAGAATTTGGCTCAATGACATGATAACGAAGTCGCGCAACGGAGAATATCTTGAGAACACTTTTTTTGAAAAATATCATCTGTATTTACTGACACAGACAGACGGCGTTGATAACATTTGGAATCTTTCGCAGGAGCTTGAAAGAAAAGGACAGTATAACAATCAGATTAAAGTCTTTTTTGACGGCGACAGGGGCATATCCAACACTGATAATGACAGAGGCGTAATTACAGTGAGTTTCATATCAATGCTCTTGGACGGAACACGCGACGGAGTCCGGCCTGAACTCAGCATTGTTGAAGATCACTCAATAACTTCTGACAATGATTATATAGTTATCCGCGACGGCATCAATGACAACAGATGGAAGATGACATTTTTTATTGCTCCGGCAGGTTACAAAGACAACTCCAACATAACAAGCACTGACACAAGCTCGAGCTCAAGTTCCGGCACAACTTCAACAACTCCGGCAAGGCTATCGAGTTCCGGCGGCGGCTGCAGCGTAATGGGAAATATTTTCTTTTCTCTTTTATTTTTGGATTTCGGCTTGTTTGTTTTTATAAAACGTGAAAGGAGGTAAAAATTTATGAACATAAAAAAATTTTTGCTTTCATTGGTTTTTATTATCTCGTTGAATTTTTCAGCGGCTTATGGAGCTACGAGTTTTGTCGTAACATCAAGCGCAAGCGACAGCGATCTTTATACAACCTCAGTCGATGATACAACAAGCGAAGATATATATACGCTGAACTCTCCGCCGTACAAATTTACGACGATTAAAAAAGCTCTTTCATTTGCGAGCGATCCGGCAAGTTATTTGGGACTGACGCTGACCGACTCGGCGACAAACTTCCCTGACATTACAATAACTCTTGAAAAAGATGAAACACTGACTGAAGCTATAACATTCAGCGATTACGGCAGCCTTACTTCCGTGAGTTTTTCGGGAGCTTATTCGCTCACCAATGTTGCAGGCGGAAGGCACTTTATAGTAGATAAATCCGGCTTTACGCTTGCTTTTAATAATCAGACCTTCGCAGGAAATTCCGGCGGCGGCGTTCAGATTGATACGGGCGGCACAACAACATTCACCGGCGTAACGTTTAATAATATTGACGCTACCGGCAACTCTTCTCCTTCAAATACGACTGGTGGAGCCGTCTACGTTGGAGCAACTGGAGGGACCGTCAATTTTGCAGGCACAAATACTTTTTCGACTAACACTGCTTCAGAAGGCGGTGCTGTTTATATCGCAGGAGGCACGGTTAATTTTCCCGGCGCAAATACTTTCAGCGGAACATATACGGCAACAAACGGCGGCGTAATTTACGTTAAGGCCGGCACGGTTTCATTTGAAAGCGGCACAAACACATTCAGCGGCACAAATACCGCAACAACAAACGGCGGTGTAATTTATATCGAAGCAGGGAGCGTAAATTTTGCAGGAACGAACGTTTTTAACGGCACGAACAGCGCAACAAACGGCGGTGCTGTCTATATCGCGGCAGGCGATGTAAGTTTCGGCGGCACAAATACATTCAGCGCAACCAATACTGTTACGAACGGCGGAGCGGTTTATCAGGCCGGAGGGACTGCGTCGTTTACAGGCACAAACACATTTGCAAATAATGCTGCAACTACTGCCGGAGGTGCTTTGTATGCGGCAGGCGGTACAGCAACTTTTTCAGGCAGTTATGCTTTTTCAGGCAACAGTGCTGCCAACGGAGGAGCTTTGTATATAGCTACAAGCGAGGGCGTTACTTTCAGCGGCACGCCGAAATTCACGAGCAATACGGCAGCAACAAACGGAGGCGCGATTTTCATAACAGGCTCAGGGCTTGCGACTATGGGCGGAACTGTTACTTTTACATCAAACACGGCTTCAGGCAGCGGCGGAGCTGTTTACGCTGAAGGCAGCGGAAGAATAGCCAACAATAGCGCGACTTTGGTTTTCTCAAGCAATACGGCTGGCGATTACAGTTCCGTAACAACAGATCCGACAAGCTCAGGAAATCCTACAACAGGCTTAGGCGGTGCAATTTGTTTTGCAAGTTCAGGAACATCAGCGTTAGGGTCGGTGCAATTTGACGGAAACACAGCTCAAGCCGGAGGATCTATCGCGTCAACTGGAAGCGGCAGAGTCGGCATCAGCGGCACGGCTTCATTCGGAGCGAATACAGCAAATACGGCTTGGGTAGGCGGTGCGCTTTATATCGAAAGAGGCGGACTGAATTTCAACGGCGCAACCGATTTTCAAAATAATACGGCCTTAGACAGCGGCGGTGCTGTTTACACGACATCGAACGGCTCACTAAAATTTGCAACAAAGACAACTTTCACTAAAAATCAAGCTAATATTGATAATCTTGATTACGGAGACGGCGGTGCTGTCTATTGGGGCGGTAAAGGCTCGGATTTTAAGACGGCTTTTACTACGACAGATAATGAAAAAATTATTTTTTCAGAAAATGCGACTCTCGGAGGTTCGACAACCGTATCGAATAACGCAGGAAGCGGCGGTGCTGTCTATTTTGCCGGGACTGATACGCTTCTAATGGACTCTGACAAAATAAATTTTACGAATAATACTGCATATAACAGCGGAGGAGCGATCGCTACCAATAGCGGCAGTGTAACTCTTGAGGGCTTAACAATATCTGAAGTAAATACGGCGACTAACGGAGGCGGCGGTTTTGTTTATTCAGCGTCCGGGACTGTTACCGTAAATAATTCAACTGTACAAAATCAAAACGCTGTTGACGGCGGTGCCGTTTATGCCCTTAACATTGGCATTACTTCATCAAGTTTTGACACTAACGGAGATGCCTCGCTCAATCAAAGAGGCGGTGCGCTCTATTCTCCTGCCGGCGGAACATTAACAATAAACAGCTCTTCATTATCGAATAATAAGACATCGCGTTCGGGCGGTGCCGTTTACGCCGATACTTCAACGGTCAATATTACAGACACGTATTTTTTGAATAACTCTGCATTAATTCGCGGCGGTGCTTTAGACCTTGAGGGAAGCACTACAACCGTTACTAAATCTACGTTTGAAACTAATGAAGCACAATACGGCGGAGCGATTCAAGTTTATGGAAGTATTCAAGTAAACACAAGCTATTTTAAGGGCAACCACTCATCACAAAACGGCGGAGCGGTTTATTTTTCACAAACCGGAAGAGGAACCAACTTCGGCATGAAAACATCAATGCTTGAGGGCAATGTTGCTGACGGCGGTCAGGGCGGAGGACTCTACATTGAAACTGACAGCGCGACTATAGACAGCTGTACTTTTTACGCCAATAACGCGATGGGCGGAACTGACGCAAAGGGCGGCGGTTTATATCTCGACGTTTCTAACGGCACATCATCAACGCAGACACTTGTTGATAACTGCACATTCTTTGAAAATCAGGCTAATAACGGCAGCAGCTCAAGTTCAGGCGGCGGCATGACTGCATTGGGCAACATAACAATAAGAAGCAGTACTTTCTTGAAAAATACTGCCATAACGCAGGGCGGAGGGGTTTGTGTTGAGGCAGGCACCGTAGAAATTTTAGGTACTCTCGTTGTAGGCAACAATGCTCCCAGCGACGTTTACTCAAGAGTTAATGAAGAAATCAGATCCGGCGGATATAACAGAGTTGGAATTTATGAGACTGTTCAGGGCAGAACAGGCTGGAAGGCCGGCCCGGGCGCAACAGGCGATGAGTCAGACACCACGTGGACAATGGCGACATTTTATTCAGAAAATACTCTTGCTGTTAATGAAGTGAGCAGCACGGTACCGCCTTATATCGGTTCGACGCTCGCCGACTCGACTTTAAGACTTAAAACTATTATGCTCAACGAAGATGAAAATCTTGCGCTTACATACACAGCTATTAATATAATTCCGTATAGAAGTGCACGCTTCCGTTTTCCGCAGTATGACCAGCGCGGAGTCGATAGAAGGGCTCCGGGTACTGACTTGGACATAGGCCCAGTATTTTTTGGTTCTGTAGAGAGAACGAGCGACGATACGCACCCTTATGAAATATCATACGTAATTCTCAGCGGCGTGCCTAATTCAATGAGGCGTATAGGACAGACCGCAAGCCTTGTCGCTAAAATATATTACACGAACAGAACTACAGCTTATGCAGGCACAGGCTCGAACGAAGAGGCCGTCAACTGGTCAGTAAGTCCGACGGGGTATTTGGTTGTCGATAAAAACGGCATAATCACAGCAAGACGAGTAACGACAGGGCAGACTTACGTAACCGTTACAGCAACTACACAGCGTGCAAACAGCTCAGGCAAATATCCTTCAGACAGCGCAAGAATAAAAATCGACCCCGAATATACTTTCGGAGATCTGAATAATTCGCCGCTGTCAGGAAATGCCGACGCTCTCTTAATGCTTCGTGAACTCCGCTACAATTTTGAAGAATATAATCTCGGCTACGGACTTGTTGACAGCAATCTCGATATAGTTCAAAGCGATATATTCCAGACTATTTATAATACAATCTGGGGAACTTCTGCGGCAGTCGTTTCAAGCTTCACAAACTCGGCATTTGATCTCAATACTGTTTACTCTGCTTCGGACGGATACACGCCCTCAATGGGCGCGGGCTTCTCTGTGAGTTTTGCAGGAGTTAATACCGGCGACATGTTCCCGTTAGTTTTCCCTTGGGAATTTTCCGGCGCGGAACTTAAAACGGCACTGGGCAGCGAAATTTATTCAAGCATTGAAGAAGATTTAGCAATGTCTTATGAATTTGACGCGCCTTTGAATTATTCAGCGGCTGAAAAAATTTTCAAGTCTCTGCGTTTTGAATTTCAGGGCAAAAATTCTTCAGTTCCCGTTCTCGGCACAAACAGCGCGGTAAATATTTTCGATGCCCTAGACTGCGGCGCGCTCGAACTTATTGCAAGCGATGACGGAAAAGGGCTTATAGTGAAACTTACAGCTTACGTAGCAAACGTCAGCTCAAGCTCAAATTATTCCGGCACTGTTGCAAATTCTGAGGCTTCGTCTAATCAGGCGCAACTCGTTGAAGGAAATAACGGAAATAAATTACTCGTTGTCCCGGACGGTTCGGACGATGGAGAAATTTACGGCACAATGTGGCTCGCTCAAAAATACGCGGCCTCTTCGGCTACACAGACAACTACAACGCAAAAATTAACTTCGGGTACAAAATCAAGCACAAGCAATTCTTCAACGTCATCATCTGCTGGAGCATCAAGCGGCGGCGGAGGCGGCTGTGTTTCAGTTAGAAGTGTTTTATTAATTTTCTTCTTGGCGTTTTTTCTTGAAAAAGTAGGAATTAGGAATTAGGAGGGCACACCCCTCTTGAAAAAATGAAGCCCGTAAAGTCCATAATAGAACTTTTACGGGCTTTTACGAAATTAATCCGTGTTGCCGAATTTATTACTTTTTCTTAAAGAATTTCAACATCAGAGCCGCCAGCAGTAAATTAAAGCCTATGTTACAGCCTCCGCCGCTTCCTCCGAGTCTGCTTCCTTCAATATTGTTATTCGCGGAGCTTTCGCCTGAAATTGTAACGTCCATGCTTGCAATGTTCGCTTTCGATTCGTATAAATAAGAGAACGATTCGGGAACGCTTGAGAATGTTACGTTACCTTCAGAATCCTGAGTGAAGCCCGAAGCCGGATTTGTGATTTTGATTTTTCCGGCGTAGTTTGTCGACTCATCAGCCGTTTTGAAAACGTTTTCACCTTCAGCGAAAAATTCAGCCCACTTAATAACCGCAGTGGCTATCCATCCGTTTCTGGCCTGTCCGCTCAAGTCGACAGATAAAGGATTGGTCAGCTTGCTGAAATTAGTCAGGTCTAACATCAAAATGCTGTTGCCTTTGACGTTTAACTCCGTGAGAGTAGCCGCGCAGGATGCAAGACCCGTTATCGACTGAATTTTACATCCCCCGACTTTAAGCGTTTGTACACTCGTGCAGCCCGTCAAATCCAGCGAAGTTATATCCGCGCTTGTTAAATCAGCATATTGAAGGGCGGCGCAGTTTCTCAGATTTACGCTCTTAACACCCGTGCAGTTTGCCACGTCAAGCCGTTCAACCTTGCTTCCTGCTATATTGATAGTAGTAAGCGAAGAATTATTCTGTCCGAGCTTGATATCGGTTATGGAGCTTGTAGAGTCAAGAACTATGACGGTTAATTTTGTGGCTTTCGTGAGATCTACGCTCTTAAGATTTATCAGTTTCGCAAAAGTACTCGCGTTTATCTCCGTGAGGTTTGCAGCTGTGTCGGCTGGGATACTTAAAATTTGTGCAGCTTGAGCATCACTGAGACTTTTTATAGCGTCCTCAAGTGTTGAATTTCCGACCAGAATTAACCCGCCGCTGCTGTCAATGGTTGCTTTGTCAGTGCCGCTGCCGCTTCCCTTGTCGTCATCAGTAGCAGTGCCGCTGTCGCTTCCCTTGCCGTCATCAGCAGCAGGAGTTTCAGCCCCTTCAGCAAGTCCTAAATACATGTTGGAGATTTCGCTGGGCGAGTCAAGGTAGCTGACCATTAAAAATTCCGTACCGTCGATTTTCTCAACTTTTGAGCCGTCAAGATTTACTAATGAGCCTGTTATAGGTTCATTGGCAGCAAGTCTTACAGAAGCAACAGAAGCAAGAGACACACCTGAAACTCTTATTTCGCCCTGCTGTTCTTCCTGTGGTTGTTCCTGCGCCTGTTCTTGAAGCTCTGAGTTCGTGAGCGCGTAAACCCTCAACAAATCCGCTGAAACTCCGTTTATTGAATCATAAAGTTCAGGCGGAAGTGTGATTTTTGTTACGTACCAGCCGGGCTTACGTCCGTAGAGTTGTTTGAAGCGTCCGACCATTTCGGTGTCGCTGCCTTTGAAATAATTTAATGCTTCAGCAGTTGTCTGGGTTTCTTCAAAAATATTTCCGCGTTCAGCGAAATTAAATTCCTCATCGCTTACTCCTAATGCTTCGGCGAGTTTGTCTTCGGAGACGTTTGAAATATCGTCATCTTTCATGACGTGAGTTTCGGCCATAGGCGGTTCGTCAATAAAATTCCAACCGAAAGACTCGTAGTTACTTGGGTTTTGTAAAACATCACTCTCGTAATTCTCTTTATTATACTAAGCGACATTAATTTTGCTATTTTAATATAGCACTTCTTATGATATACTTTTCCCCATAATAAATTTTGAAGAGGGGATTTTTAAAATATGAATAAGCGTAACTATAAAACTGATCCAGAAATTCTTCGCAATG
>JAFSXR010000013.1 GCA_017443985.1 Synergistaceae bacterium | reverse complement strand
TTCAAGATTTCTTTTACCTTTTTCTCAAGCCCAGCATGTTTAATCAATTTCATATCTTTTTGTGCTTGTTTTGTCAATTTAACAAGATACATTTACCACTCCTCGTTAGGGTCGTACGTTTTACATTCAGACAAAGGTTCATTTCTTGCCTCAATAATGCTTTCGACCATGCCGGGAATTGAATATAAATACATAGTCTCTTGTATGGAGTTCCATTCTTCTTCAGAAATTAAGACGGCGTTTTTTCCATCTTCATTTTCATTAACAATTATCACAGGCGTATAACCGTCATTAACATTTTTGACAAGCTGATATAAATTCTTCTGTGCTTTTGTTATTGTCGTTGCTGTCATTTCTTTTGCTCCTTATTAAAACTCTTTCGCTTTTTGAATGCCATTATAAAAATTTTTCCTCCTTTAATTTAACTCTTATAAAAGCCCAAAGCCCTATAACACTTAACATAATAATCACTCCGCCTGAATTGCAGCCGCCGCCTGATGAACCGCCGACAGTCTTTTTTGTTTTTGCTTCAAAAATATCTTTTGAAAGAATGTCATACGCTGCCTTAACGTCAAGAAGTCCAGTTCTGCTTACTCTTCCAGTACCGTCAAAAACTTTGTAGGGCGCATATTTTTCTTCAGTAGCACGGGTAACCCTTGCAATTTCAGAATCACGCGAGGCCGGAGAAAGCTGCCCTGCCTCTATCCTCATGTCAATAAAGTCTATAAGATCTTCGACCTCTCTTTTCACATTGTAAGCATACGGATACACAAGCGGATTTTTGTCCGGGTCTGCTCCTTCAAGAAGGGCTAATTTAATTTGCGCAGGAGTTGCATCTGGAAATGCCGACATAAGAAGAGCTGCAGCCCCTGTAACGTGAGGTACTGCCATTGATGTGCCGCTTAAACTTGCGTACATTGGGGGTGTTATTGCTGTTACTGAGAGCGGTGAGTAAGTGCTGAGAATTTTTACTCCGGGTGCTGCAATGTCAACGCTCTCCCCCCAGTTAGTGAAATATGCTGCGGTGTCATCTGAATCGATAGCTCCGACAACAATAAAATTATTCAGGTCAATGAACGAAGCAGGATAAAAGTATGATCCCTTTTTGTTTCGATTATATATGTCATACATGTCATCAAACGGCATAGGAACTCCGATATTAAATCTTGAGTTTCCTGCACCTGCGATTATTAATGTTCTGTTTAGCGAGTCAAGTGCCTGATAGGCCATATAGTAAACATCTTCTTTCATCTCTGAAGGCGTAACAGGCAGCGCGGCTCCTAACGAAAAATTGACGGCAGCAATTTTCATTTCCGGATTTTTTTTAAGAAGGTTAGCAATGTAATTCATTGCTCGTATTTCGTAGTTAATACTCTCAAAATCATATTCTTTATCAAAAACTCTGATAGGAATAATTCCGACGTTCCAGTTTACTCCGGCTACTCCTATGTTGTTATTGCCGACAGCTCCGATTGTTCCGGCAACATGGGTTCCGTGCCCTACAAGGTCAGAGTCCCAGCTTGTGAAATAGAGATCAAATTCACCGCTTACAGTTTTAGTATTCAGTCCGAGTTCTGATGCTAAATTTGCTTCGAGATCAGGGTGTTTGTATATGCCAGTATCAACAACACAAGCATAGATATCAGTGCTGCCTGTTGTGCTGCTCCAAACTTCGGGGGCTTTAATTGCTTCGAGTCCCCAGCATAAATCCGCGCTTGGATCGTTTGGGATTTTTGTTTCGCTGCTGCTGAATGTTAATCTTTGTGTGTAATAGTTCGGTGATGCCGTGATTACATCGGGACGCGCTTTAAGTTCGGAAATAAGCTGTTCAGTTGTTTTTGTTGACGAACGGACAAGAACAAATAATTTACCTCCAATTTCCGACAAAGCCTCGTAGGTTTCAGAAATGCCAGCATCTAGTTCAGCGACAGCCGCAGATACATTGAGACTTGCCGCCGAAACGCTTTCACCTTCAGAGATACGGAACACTGCGAGAGCTTCGCCCTTTGAGTAAATTTCCGATAATGCCGATGAAGTCATAAGAAGAAGAATTGGTAACGATAATGCAAAAATTTTTTTCATAAAATAAATTACATTCATAAAATACTTCCTAACTCCTACCTGTCTTTTAATAATTCGTCCCTCATGATTGCCGTGCCTTTTGAAGCAATTTCTTTAATGACTCTGAAGTTCAGCCAGCCCGGAACTTGAACTTCAGCCGGATCAATTAAGTAAGCCTTTGCGCTGCTCCGTAAATCATGGACAAGCCCGGCCGCAGGATAAACGACAAGCGACGAGCCTATAACCGCAAAAATATCCGCGCTCCTGACGAGCCTTGCCGCCTCCGTGATAGCCGGGACAGCCTCGCCGAACCATACAATATGAGGCCGCATTAATTCGCCGTCGGAATTTTTTTCGTCATAGGCCATTGCCCGGTAACCGATGTCGATAATTTTATTCTCATCGTTGACGGGGCGCGCCTGCGTCAAAAGCCCGTGTAAATGCAAAACGTTAGTGCTTCCTGCGCGTTCGTGTAAATTATCCACGTTCTGGGTTATTATTCTTACGTCAAAATATTTTTCAAGCTCCGCTAAAATTTTATGGCCTTCGTTCGGCTGAGCCTTCTCAAGCTGTTTTCTTAAATCATTATAAAAATCTGTAACAAGTTTCGGATTTCGATACCAGCCATCAATGCTCGCAACGTCCTCGACGCTGTAAGTCTCCCAAAGTCCGCCGGAGTCCCTGAAAGTTTTGAAGCCGCTCTCCGCGCTCATACCTGCACCCGTAAGAACTACAAGACGTTTTTTATTTTCGCTCATGAAATTTTATTCTCCTTGTATAATTATGAAGTGGATTAAATAATAGCACAAAGCACTAACAAAATTTTTACATGCGAAGGGAAAAATTAAATTGCGTTTCAAAGAAAGTTTTACATTTTTGAAAAGATTTGCAGAGCAGCCGCGAAAAATCGGAAGCGTAACGCCTAGCTCAAAATTTTTGACAAGGGCAATGCTTGAAAGAGTTGACTGGGAGAACGCGAATTATATTGCAGAACTCGGAGCAGGCACGGGAGTTTTTACACGCGAGATTGTTAAACGCGCAAAACCTGACGCGAAAATTTTAGTCTTCGAGATTGACCCCGACCTTCAAAAAATGATACGCGACGAACACCCCGAACATAAGGGCTTGACTTTGCACAGCGATGCTCAGGAACTTTATAACTACATGAAAGAAAACGGAATTGAACAGCTTGATTTTATAATCTCAAGTCTGCCCTTTACCGTCCTTCCGCCTAAAATGACCGTCAGAATTTTAGACGCTGTTATGAAATCTTTGAAGCCAGGCGGACATTTCGTGGCTTATCAATACTCTTCAATAATGAAGCACGTATTAAAGAAAAAATTTTCGCACATTAAAACAAGATTTGTAGCGTTTAATATTCCGCCGGCGTTCGTGTATGACTGCTGGCGGTAATCAGCAATTTATAATCATGAGCGCGAGCAGCACGGCCCCGACAGCGTGAACAAGTAAAAATCTTAACGTTACCGCCGTCTCGTCAAAGCCTTTTTTCTGATAGTGATGATGGAGCGGAGCCATGAGGAAAACTTTTTTGTTGAGTTTGCGTATCGTAAAAATTTGAATAGCTGACGACAGCATCTCGATTATAAAAATAAATCCGGCCGGAATTATCGCAAGCGTATGGCCGTTCATAACGCAAAGCGCGGCCAACGCTCCGCCCAAAAAGTGAGAGCCCGTGTCGCCCATGAAAGTTTTTGCCGGCCTCAAGTTGAAAAATAAAAATCCTGCCGTCATAAAAAATAATTCAGTCAAAATTTCAGAATTAAATCTATCAACAGGAATTAAAATCAACATCACGGCAAGCGAAATTAAAAACGCCCCTCCTGCTAGACCGTCAAGCCCGTCAGTTATATTCACGGCGTTAATCGTCCCGGCGGTCATCAGGAAAGCTAACGGCAGAGCAAGCCAGCCTCCGGCATCATAAATTCCCGGCCATAAAGCTAAATCGCCGCGAATGAATATCACAATCACCCAAAGAGCGCAGATTATTAACTGGATTTTTAATTTTGCCAGACTGCTGAAGCCCTCGCTCGTGTGCGTTTTGAATTTAAGCCAGTCGTCAGTAAATCCTACGAGGCCGCTCAAAATCGGAAGGCTCCAGAAAATAAATGACTTCAGCGAAAAATCTAAGCACAGCGCGATTAAAGACATCAGCAAAAAGATTACACCCCCCATTGAAGGAGTTTTTGACTTTATCTCAACGTCGATATTAACGCCGTAAGTTTTCTGCTGCTGTGTTAGGTGTTCGCGCCGCTGAAATTTTATCCATAAGTATTGAAAAATTATGCTTAATGCGAAAAACATCACCGCGACTAAAAATCTTTTCATTACTTCCTAACTCCTGCCTCTTACTTCCTAACTGCCTTAACAATGTTTTCTAGGCCGATGCTGTGAGAGCCCTTAACTAAAATTCCGTGCCATTCGTTCTCGTTCATGATTTTCTTGAGGGCTTCGAGGGCTTCCTGCCACGTGTTTACAAAGATAAAATTTTTATTAGTCATTGCATCGCGCCAAGTGCCTCCCGTCAAAATTACATGCTCAATATTTTCAAGCAATAGCTCTAAATCTGCGTGATATTTCACGGCATCTTCGCCAAGCTCGCGCATTTCGCCAAGCACCGCAATTTTTCCTGAAACTTTTATTTTTGCGAACGTCTCAAGGGAAGCAGTCATAGAGGCCGGATTAGCGTTGTAAGAGTCATCGACTAAAAATTTATCTTCGTCAAGAGTTATCACTCGTCCGCGTCCTTCGAGGGGCTGAAATTTTTCAAGAGTGTCTGAACATTCCTGCAAGCTCAAGCCGAGTTCATGACCGACAGCCGCAGCTAACGCAATAGGCATAGCGTTATGTTTGCCCCATACGTTTACGGTGAAGCGCGCAATTTCCTGAGTGGGTCTGTGAGCGATTACGAACGAAAGAGCCGGAAGTTTATATTCTGAAACGTCATGGCTGATTACAAAGTCGGAGTCTTTGCTTTCTCCAACGCCCATTGACTTAACGACATACTTAAAGGCATCATTCAAAAGCTCGTTATCATTGTTATAAACAATGCTTGTCATGACGGGCGAGTTAGTTATCTCTAATTTTTCGCGCAGAACTCCCTCAATGTCCCCGAAGCCTTCGAGATGGACGGGCGCGACTTCAGTTAAAATTGACATTGTAGGCGGAAAATAGTCCGTCAGTTCTCTAATTTCGCCGGGCTTGTTCGCTCCGAACTCTAAAATTAAAATTTCGCTTTCAAGCGGCATTGCCATAATCGTAGCAGTGCAGCCGATGAGGGTGTTAAAACTTCTTTCGGGCGCGTGGACTTTGAATTTTTTTGAGAGTGTCAGCTGTAACGCCGCACGTGTCGTAGTCTTTCCGACGCTTCCTGTGATTGCGATTATCTCCTGTAAATTTTCATGAGCCTTTAATTTTCTTGAGGCCAAGAGGGCTAAATCTCTTTCGGGGGTTTCAAGTTCAATGACGGGAATTTTTATATCTCCGGGATTTTTTCCTTTTCGTGCGATTATCAGAGCCGCTCCGTTTTCGACAGCTTGATTAATATATTTATGTCCGTCAGTTTTTTCGCCCTCAAGAGCAACGAAAGCTCCGCCCTTCATTACGTCCCTGCTGTCTGTTGCGAGGTGTGAAGGAAATTCAACGTCTGCGAATTTCTCCGGGACTTCTGCATCAATCATCGCGAATAGATCTTTTAATTTCATGTTCATTATTAAATTTCACTCCTTAATAGAGAAAATTTTAGCACACACTTCTTGCCTTTAGGATTGTTTAGCCAAAGTAACACCGCAAGGCGGAATAATATCACTACTGCTGGCAAATATATATTTACATGGGTTTGATAAGTTTATTGTGAAGCTCAAAGAAGATTTTGATAGACCGGCAGAACAAAAAGTTACAAACACCTTCAAAAGCTCAAATGGACAAATACAAATGCAATAGGGATATTAGTATTGCGGTCTACTAGCCGCCATAACCAAAAATGAACGTAAAATATTTCTCGCCCCTGATCCGCTCATTGTCGAAGTAATTTTATGCCAGGCTTTGAACCGTTATTTTTAACGCAAATGTTGTGTGTTTTTAATTAAAGCACATGATCGACACGATATCGATACCTATCGCCCACTGCCAAAAAAGCCTCCTGTTTTATGGAAGCAGGAGGCTTTTACGAAGCCGCTTTGAAATTTTTTACTTACACGGAGAATAACCGCAGCTGAAACAATATTCACACCCTGAAATCATTTCTAAAGGCGCACCGCAGTCCGGACATATTAAAGATTTATCACGAAGTCTTGCATCAATAGTCTGGCGGTCAATTAATTTTTCAAGCAATAAAGCTATTGCGTCAGGTATCGAGCGCGCAACGTGAACATCATCGCAATTTAACATCCAGTACTCTTTGCCGGAAAGTCCTTTCAGGGTGTCGATAAAATCTTCAAGGCTACAGCCGGAGCGGAGCCCGATTGAAATCACGCGGGACAATGCCTCCGTCATAGCTTTTAATTCCGAGCCGCTCTTGCCGACGTTGATAAAAATTTCAAAAGGTTCTTTTCCGTCAAGATTGAGCGTTACATAAATACTTCCCCAAGGGGTTGTATCTTTAATCGTCTTGCCGAAAACGACAAGGCCGGGACGCGCCTTTACTTTTTTATATTTATTTTCAGGCTCTTCGGTCTCTTTAACCTCTTCCTTCTTGACCTCAATGGGCTGGAACGAGCGCGAGCCGTCTCTGTAAATCGTTATGCCCTTGCAGCCCATGTCATAGCATTCCTGATATACGCGGCGAACGTCATCAACAGTCGCGGAGTTCGGCAAATTGACCGTCTTGCTTATGCCGCTGTCGATGATCTGCGCAAAAATCCCTGTAACGTTCACATGCTGCTGCGTCGAAATATCATAGGCCGTAACATATGCAGGGTTTGAAAGATGACCGCCCAGAGCTCTATATTCTGTCCTTTGTTCGGGAGTTAATAACTTGTGCCAGAAGTCCCGGTCCTCAAAACCGGAGCCGTCCGTCTTCATTATGCGCCTATTCCATGACCACGCAAAATTAGGCTCAATTCCTGAGCTTGTGTCGAGCAGCATTGAAATTGAACCGGTCGGAGCGATTGAGAGCCTTCTGCTGTTTCTCATATTGCCCCCAAATAAATTTTCAAGAACGAAAACCGCGTCATCAAATTCAAAGCCTTCGAGGGTATTTATTAACGTTGCAGGAATTTCGCCGCCGCGTCTCATATTGGCTAGCATCTCGTGAAATTCGTCTTCGTTAGCTGGAAGTTTTACGCCCTCGAATAATTTTTTAACAAGTTCATGCTCAGGGAACGGAGTTTTATTTGCGTCAGTAATGATTTTTATAGTTGACGTTAAAGCCGAACGGGCAAGCACACCGCCGAGCTTTTTGCAGAAGGCGTTAAATTCGTCAGAGCCGTAAACAATGTCCTGCATGATTGAAGCGTCCGCAAGCCCCATAATGCCAAGACCGACTGGGCGTATTGCCTTCGTCCTCTCGCCGATTTTTTCAAGCGGATATGAGCAGGCATCAATGACTAAATCAAGATAATAAATTGACCTAAAAGTTTGAGCCGAAAATTTTTCCCAGTCAAATTTTTTATTCTCGTCAACAAACATTTCGATGTTGATTGAGCCTAAATTGCAGCTCGTGAAGTTGGGCAGCGGCTGCTCACCGCAGGGGTTGGTCGATTCGATGTCCCATTCCGCGCCGCCGGCCTTTAATATATTGTCCTGACGTGCCCTGTCAATGAAGAATACACCTGGGTCTCCGCGCTTCCATGCGGACTCGCATATATGGTTCATTAAGTCTTTGGCCTTAACTGTCCTGACCGTGCTTCCGTCAACTCGTGAATGTAATTCAAATTCGCTGTCGTCATTCGCCGCGTTCATTAACTTATCTGAAATTGCTACGGAAATATTGAAGTAAGATAATTTTCCGTCCTCTGTCTTGCAGTCGATGAAGTCATAAATATCTGGGTGGTCGTCGAATAACATTCCCATTAAGGCAGCGCGTCTCTTGCCACCCTGAACGACAACCGCGCCCATAGTGTTCCATGTCTCCATGAAAGATACAGGCCCCGAAGCTTTTCCGCCCGTTCCGCCTGCTATCTCGGAGCTGTGTTCGCGCAAATGGCCGAAATTTCCTCCGACACCGCCTCCGAATTTGCTTATAATGCTGGCATTTTTGACGCTCTCAAAAATTCCTTCTATGCTGTCTGGCACGGTTATAACGAAGCACGCGAATAACTGCTGGTTTTTTGTCTTAGAGTCGTAAAGTTTTTTATAATCGTTGATAGTCATTAACTCAACGTCTTTATAAATTATCTCGCTGAACTCCGGAATAATTGTAAGCCCTGCGCCTGCACTGAAAAGACACGGCGAATTAAATAAAAATCTCCTGTTGAGAATGTCATCGGCGATATTTTTTTCAAGAGTTTTAATCCATTCTACAGAGTTGCTGTAATTCACTTCGGCACTTGCTACAGTTCTTGAAACTCTGCGGACAAATTCCGAAAAATTCTGCTCTTTCCTCACGGATTTTATTTCAGCGTCGTATCTGCTGACGAAGTAACGCTGTTCAAGGAGCCATAGCGCATTTTCTGAAAGCATTGCCCCGTTTTTTTCGTGATTAATCTCTAAATTGAAAAACTCTTTTATATTTTTTTCTTTTAGTGTCATATTCTGAATTTTTATCCTCCAAAGAAAAAAAGTGTACAAAAAAGACCTCGCGACCTCTTTGAGACTGAAGTCACGAGGTTCGTTAAAAACTAACTTTATAAAAATTTTATGCTAAAATCGCTTGATTACTTTGTTTTCTCCGGTTCTTCAGGATTTTCCTGTTTATCATCGGCTTTTTCAGCGGGCATAAATTTTCTTGCAAGTTTTACGAGCCGTGTCATCAGACCTTCTTCGGCTTTAACGCTTTCATCAATCTGAAATTCTATGTGTGAGACTTCAAAAGAATCCGAATGTATGGTCATTGACGGGACTGAAAACTTAGCTTCAAGAATTTCTTTGCAGGCATCAAAAATTTCGCCCTGCCCCGAAAATCTTGCAATAGGCTCGGCCAAAGCTAAAACGCCGTTTTCTGGAGCAACGATCCATGACTGAATCCCGGCGAAGTCGATCCATATTGACGAAGTTGAATCGGTGTCCATAAGTTCCTGTAAAACCGGCTTTAATTGCGGCTTTGCTGAAACATTAGCGATGTCTGCCATACTTACTCCGAGCGTATCGCCGTTTTTTGTAATAATGCACGATACAGGGCTCAAAGAAGAATCGACCTGCAAAACTCCGTCCTGAACTTTTGATAAATGCTGGGATTTTTCAAGAGCTGCAAAAATTTTTTCAGCCGCTCCGGCTTTTCCTGTCTGCGATATATAAATAGCAGGAAGTTTTATTCCCTCTGCACTTACGCTGTCGTTTACTACGAACGATAAAGCACCTGTTAAAAGTCCCGTAAGGTCTTCTTCAGAAATATTAAATCTGTTCTTGACCTGCTTGACTACTTCTTTCCAAGCCTCTTCGACTTCCGGCCTGACTATTACTCCCTCTATGTTGAACATATTTCCTAAGGCAAGCAGAGGAGCATTTGCGCCGGAATTTTCAAGATTTATATGACCGCCCTTTACGGGTTTTGTTTCTCTGGCAAGTTTTAGCTTTTCGAGATACTCTTCCGACATAGCCTCGCTGAGATTTGCAGCAACCGACATTAAAAATTTATCCGGCACTCTCATAAAGCCGTACTCAATATTAAGAGGAGCCTTGACGTATTTCGCGACTTCTTTCGGGTCTATAGCGTCATCCTCATCAAGATCATCAACGGCTTTCGGATCGAGATGTATCCAGGCAAAATCTTTGGGCGCGAATTTTCTTTGAAGTTTTGAGAAAAGTCTCGCGTCTTCATTTTCAAGAGCGTTCAAAGATGTTTTAATGTCATCAGCCGACATGCCCACTATAATCATATTGTCCTGAGCTTTCATGAATAATTCATTGTCAACCCGGAGCATATTGTCTTCGGTCTTTTCAACTTTTACCATAGACTCGGCAAACGAGGCCAGCGGATTATCTTTGCCGATGAGCATTTTTGCGATGTCGATAGCTTCCGCGCTCCCGTCAGCAACTTTTTTATAAATTGCTTCGTAGCCGGGCTTCAGAGTGAAGGCTGCTTTGAAGAAAGGTGCAGGCGTTTTATTTACTTCTGCTCCGACGGTAAAGGCGACGGACTGCAGAGGCGTATTCTCAGCGAACGCGCTGATCATTTCGATAGCACCTATAATCTCGTTAGATTCTTTTGAGGCGAGAATTAACGGCATGAAAGTATCAATATTTTCTTTCGAGAAAATCCACTTCAATAAATTCTGCGTGTCGTTTAACTTCAACACCACATAAACAGACTGCTCAGCGCATGGAGTTAAAGCGTCCTCAACTTCAGCAGAAAATGCCGCAGACGTGAAAACAAAAATTCCCAGCAGTACTGCCAGTAATAATTTTTTTGCCTTCATAAAAGATTCCTCCTTTTTTGTTTTTATGGGAATTAGGATTAAATTTTACTCTTAATTTTTATAAGCCGTATAAATTTCAAGGAATGACGCCGGCTTTAACGAAGCACCGCCGACTAATGCGCCGTCAATGTCCTTCATTGAGAGCAATTCTTTAGCGTTTGAGCCTTTGACGCTTCCGCCGTAAAGAATTACGACTTTCGGGTCGGCGATTAACTTTCTGCTCCACTCGCAGACTTCCTGAGCCTGTCCGCTTGTTGCCGATTTTCCTGTGCCGATTGCCCAGACGGGTTCATAAGCGTAAATAATTTTTGCAATTTCTTCGGGCTTGAGACCTTCAAGCGCACTCTTCAACTGACGCTCCATAACTTTGAAAGTATTTCCGGCTTCTCTTTCTTCGAGCGTCTCACCGTAGCAAAGTACGGGGATCATTCCTGCGTCGAGGACTGCCTTAGTTTTTTTCGCGATCATTTCATCGCTCTCGCCGAAGATGTGTCTGCGTTCGCTGTGTCCTAAAATTACATGAGTAACACCGATTTCAGCAAGCATAGGAATTGATACTTCGCCCGTGAAAGCTCCCTTAGGCTCAAAATAAACATTCTGTGCACCAAAGACAACGCCGTTTTTCTTTGCGCCGTCAGCCAATGCCCACAAAGATGTGAACGGCGAGAACACTCCGACTTCTAAATCTGAAGCAGGCTTGTAAATTCCTGCGAACTCGTCAAAAAATTTTTTCGTCTCGGCAGCGGTCATGTTCATTTTCCAGTTGCCGTATAAATAAATTTTCTTGCTCATAATTTTTTCTCCTGTTTTATATTTTTTGCGTTATGAGGAGATAGGTTTTTTACCTCCTACCTCCTGCTTCCTAATTCCTGCCTGACTTAAATTCTGAACGGTTCCATGCCCGGAAGTTTTTTGCCCTCGCAGTACTCAAGGCTTGCACCGCCGCCTGTTGAAACGTGAGAAACTTTATCCGCAACTTTGAACTGACGGACCGCGCTGGCCGTATCTCCTCCGCCGATTACTGAAACAGTTCCGTGCTCCTGCGTCATTTTTGCGACTGCTTCAGCAAGAGCCTTTGTGCCTTCCGCAAATTTCGGATCCTCGAAAACTCCCATAGGGCCGTTCCATAAAATTGATTTTGCGCCGTCAAGAGCAGCCGAGAATTTTTTGACTGTCTCCGGCCCGATGTCCAAGCCCATTTTATCAGCCGGCATTGTGTCGCTTGAGACTGTCTCAAGGTCAGAAGCGTCCATAGCTGAAGCGACGATACTGTCGACGGGCAATAAAATTTTCACGCCTTTGTCAGCGGCTTTTTTAAGAGTCTCTTTTGCGAAGTCGAGGTGTTCAGCATCGCACAAAGATTTTCCGATTTCTTTGCCCTGAGCTTTTAAGAAAGTGTAAGCCATTCCGCCGCCGATTAAAATTGTGTCGGCCTTGTCGAGTAAATTTCCGACTATTGCGATTTTGTCAGAGACTTTCGCTCCGCCGAGAATTAATACGTAAGGCTTTGCAGGATTTTCGCTGACGGCTCCGAGCATTTCTCCCTCACGCTCAAGCAAATCTCCGGCGAAGGCTTCTTTGACGAACGGAATAACGCCGCATGTTGAACAGTCCGCACGGTGTGAAGCACTGAAAGCGTCCATCACGAAAACATCGAACGGAGCAGCCATAGCCTTTGAAAAATCCGGGTCGTTCTTCTGCTCTTCGGGGTGGTAGCGAGAATTTTCAAGCACAACGATTTCGCCGGGCTTGAGCGCGTTTACAGCTTCCGCGACTTTATCTCCCACGCAGTCGTCAACAAAGACGACTTTCAAACCGTATGCCTTTTCAATGTCCGGGACAATCTGTGAAATTGAATACGCGGGGTCTACTTTTCCCTTAGGTCTTCCGAAATGCGAGACCAGCGCAATTTTTGCCTTTGCGTCTATTAATTTTTTCAGCGTGCTCCAGTGAGCGCGAATGCGTGAATCGTCAGTTACCTTTCCGTTTTTGAAGGGGACATTGAAATCAACCCTCATTAAGACTTTCTTGCCGCTTACTTCTGCCGGCGTGAATGTTTTTAATTTCATTTTTTTATTTTGCCTCCGTGTGAAAAATTATAAAAATTTTATCATGAACTTGTTTTGAAAAAGTATACTCCTCTCACTTGCCTAAAAAAAATTTTTTCAAGCAAAATAAGATATAATCTACAAATTAACATTTCTATCGAAAATAGGAGGTAATTTTTAATGTGGCTTTTCTTAGTATTCATTACTCTGGTTTTCGGAGTACTTGCAGGACTATATGCCTGGACAGTCTATAAGAAGCTCGAAGAAAATCAGATAGGGCACCCCAGAGTTGCTGAACTCTCCTCAATCATTCACGGCGGTGCTATGGCATTCTTGAAGAAAGAATATACGTGGCTTGCTCCGTTCGTCGGCGTTGTTGCGCTGCTGCTCGTGGCCCTGCTCGGACTCGGCGCGGCGTTCGCGTTCATTCTCGGCGCGCTTTGCAGTGCTACGGCCGGTTATATCGGAATGTACGTCGCTACAAATTCAAACGGGCGCACGACTTACGCGGCACTCGAAGGAATGGAAAAGGACGACGGCTCGGCGGCCGGCAATGCCCTTGAAGTAGCTTTCTCAGGCGGAAGTATCGTCGGAATGGTCGTCGTAGGGCTTGGCCTCATCGGCTTGTCAGTCGCTTATTTATTCCTCAATGACGTAACAGCCCTCACGGCTTTCGGAATGGGCGCAAGCAGCATCGCTTTATTTGCACGTGTCGGCGGAGGAATTTACACGAAGGCTGCCGATGTCGGAGCGGACTTAGTCGGAAAAGTTGAAGCCGGTATTCCTGAAGACGATCCCAGAAACCCTGCCGTAATTGCTGACAACGTTGGCGATAACGTCGGCGACATTGCCGGAATGGGCGCGGATCTTTTTGAGAGCTACGTCAACTCGATACTTGCGGCTATGGCTATCGGAGCTGTCTATACGTTCACGCCGGGCGTAGCTGACTCACAGCTTGGGCTTTGGGGGATCGGCTTCCCGATGTTCTTAGCAGCTTGGGGCGTATTCGCTTCAGTAATCGGCTGCATGATGATCTCACAGAAGGCACCGTTTGCCGACAAAGTACGCGCTTACGCTGCAAAACTTCCTGGCATGGTTGAAGTTATTAAGCGCATTGAGGAAGGCGACGCGGCATTTGCTCTCAGAGTCGGGACATTCGTAGCAGGCGGTCTTATGATTGCAGGGACGTTTATTTTGAGCATTCTTTTCTTCTTCTCAAATTCAATCAGCGTTTTCTTGTCAGTTACTTCGGGCGTACTGGCAGGAATTGCGATCGGAGTCGTTACGGAAATTTACACATCAGGCGATTATAAATTTGTCCAGAAGGTAGCCGAGTCATCGAACACGGGCACAGCGACTGTAATTCTTTCAGGACTCTCGCTCGGAATGATGTCAACTGGTATTCCTGTTATTTTAATCTGCCTTTCAACGTTAATCAGCTACTACTTAGCAGGCATGTTCGGCGTAGCAGTCGCGGCTGTCGGCATGCTTTCAATCACGGGAATTTCTTTGAGCGTTGACGCTTACGGCCCGATCGCTGACAATGCCGGCGGAATTGCTGAGATGAGCGAACTTCCCGAAGGTGTTAGAAAAATCACGGATCACCTTGACGCAATCGGAAACACTACGGCGGCAATGGGCAAGGGGCTCGCTATCGGCTCGGCGGCTTTGACGGCTCTCGCTCTTTTCGTGGCTTACTCGCAGGCGGCCAAGATTGATAAGATCGACATCATGAACCCCTACGTAATCATCGGCTTATTAATCGGCGGTATGCTTCCGTTTATTTTCTGCGCTCTCTCGATTGACGCGGTCAGCAAGGCGGCAGGCGCAATGATTGAAGAAGTCCGCAATCAGTTCCGTACAATTACAGGCATTATGGAAGGAACGGGCAAGCCGGATTATGAACGCTGCGTTTCAATTTCGACGCACGCGGCCTTAACTCAAATGATTATTCCGGGCGTTATGGCTATAGTCGTTCCCGTGCTTGTAGGATTTTTACTCGGCAAAGAGGCTCTAGGCGGACTGCTTGGCGGCGCAATCGTTACGGGCGTTATGATGGCTCTGTTCATGGCTAACTCCGGCGGAGCTTGGGACAACGCTAAGAAATATATCGAAGAGGGACATTTCGGCGGCAAGGGTTCGCCTAATCACGCAGCCGCAGTCGTGGGAGACACGGTAGGAGATCCTTTCAAGGACACAGCAGGCCCTGCGCTTAATATTTTAATTAAGTTAATGACAGTCGTTGCCTTAGTGCTCGCTCCGTTGTTCTAATTCGTTTTCGTTCAAAAAAAATAAGCTTAATTTTTTTGGAAAAGCCGCCGTATTCCCGTAAATAAAATCGTGAGTAGGGCGGCCTTAATTTTTAGAAAGGAATTTTTTTATTTAATGCCCATTACAGATTTACTCGAGCGCAACGCGAAATTATACGGAGATGAAGTCGCGCTCGTTGAAATTAATCCTGAAGTTCAAGAGCCCCTGCGCGTAACATGGAAAGAATATGATTTAATTCAGCCGACCTCATCAAAACCCTATAGACGTGAAATTACTTGGGGAGTCTTTGAAGAGAAGGCCAACAGAGTGGCGAATATGCTTTTATCACGAGGCATAAAGCCCGGCCAGAAAGTTGCAATTTTATTAATGAACTGCCTCGAATGGCTGCCGATTTATTTCGGAATTTTGAAAACCGGAGCGATCGCTGTGCCTCTAAATTTCCGTTACTCTTCAGAAGAAATTGAATACTGCGTCAATCTTGCTGACGTTGACGTTTTATTCTTCGGGCCGGAATTTACAGGGCGCGTCGAAAATACAGTGCTTGCTCTCGGCGAGAAGTGTTTATTATTTTTTGTCGGCACTAATTGTCCCACGTTCGCGGAAAGTTATAACGAAGCCGTCAATAACTGCCCGTCAACAGCTCCAAAAATTTTAATTGAAGATATTGACGAAGCCACGATTTATTTTTCGTCAGGCACTACAGGATTTCCTAAAGCAATTCTGCACAGCCATACGGCCTTAATGCAGTCCGCAAGAATGGAAGCCGTCCATCACGGAACGACACACGACGATGTTTTTCTCTGCATACCGCCGCTTTATCACACGGGCGCGAAAATGCACTGGTTCGGCTCGCTCTACACGGGGAGCAGGGCGGTAATCTTAAAAGGGACTTCACCGAAAGCAATTTTAGATGTTGTCTCGTGGGAGCATTGCACGATCGTTTGGCTCTTAGTTCCATGGTGCCAGGATATTTTAACGGCTCTCGACAGGGGCGAAATAAAACTAGAAGGCAGAAAATTATCACAGTGGCGTTTAATGCACATAGGGGCGCAGCCCGTTCCGCCGTCATTAATAAAACACTGGCTCGATTATTTCCCGACTCATCAATACGACACCAATTACGGTCTTTCAGAATCAACAGGGCCGGGCTGTGTTCACTTAGGCGTGAAAAATATTCACAAAGTCGGAGCGATAGGAATACCGGGTTACGGCTGGAAATTAAAAATTGTTGACGAGAACGGCGAGAAAGTTCAACAGGGCGAGACCGGCGAATTATGCGTCAAGGGGCCGGGCGTTATGCTATGCTACTACAAAAATCCTGAAGCCACTCACGAGACTATTAAAGATGGATGGCTTTTCACGGGCGATATGGCAATGCAGGACGAGGACGGCTTTGTTTATCTTGTCGACCGCAAAAAAGATGTCGTCATTATGGGCGGAGAAAATATTTATCCCGTTCAGATTGAAAATTTCTTATCAGCTCACCCGAAAATTCATGACGTTGCAGTTATCGGACTTCCTGAACCGAGACTTGGCGAAATCCCTGCGGCAATCATTCAAGTTAAAAAAGGCATGGAATGCACAGCCGAAGAGATCGACAGATTTTGTTTAGCGTTACCGAGATATAAACGCCCGAAGAAAATTATTTTCGCTGATGTACCGAGAAACCCGACGGGGAAAATTGAGAAGCCGAAATTAAGAGAAATGTACGCAAAAGGAAAAAGTTTTTTCGGCAGTCAGGAGTGAATAAATGATTAATTTAGGCGTGATAGGAGCGACGGGAAGCGTCGGAAGTTCTGTAATGTCAGTCTGCGCGGCTTGGCCCGATAAAATTCATGTCGAGGCTTTAGCAGCTAATAAACGCTCTGAAAAATTATTGAGCCTCGCAAAAAAATTTAACGTCAAAAAAATTTACCCTTATGAAGAATACGGCGGCGAAGGACTCGAAAAAATTGCGGCGGACGAAAATATTAATCACGTCGTTTTCACGTCATCGGGCACAAGCGCAATAAAATCTCTGTGTTCAGCTTTGAAAGCCGGTAAAAATATTTCGCTCGCAAATAAAGAAAGCATAGTAGTCGCCGGTCAATGGGTCATGCCGTTAATAAAAAATTCCGAGCAGTTACGCCCCCTCGACAGCGAACACAACGCTATATGGCAATGCCTTCACGGCGAAAATAAATCTTTCGTAAAAAAAATTTTTCTAACTGCTTCGGGAGGACCTTTCAGAAATTTCTCATACGATGAATTAAAAAACGTTACACCCGAAATGGCACTGAAGCACCCGGTTTGGAACATGGGCGCAAAAATTACAATAGACAGCGCAACTCTAATGAACAAGGGCATTGAATTAATCGAGGCTATGGTTTTATTCGGGCTCAATGAAAATCAGGTTGACGCTTTAATTTCTCCCGGCTCGTTTGTTCACGGGCTTGTCGAGTTTGATGACGGGAGCGTCAAAATGTTAGCCGCTGAACCCGATATGAAACTTCCGGCTGCGTCGTGTTTATTCTGGCCGGAAAGATTTTTCCCCTGTGATGAATTTAAGAAGCCCGATTATAAATCGCATGAGATAAAATTTTATGAGCCTGACGAGAAAAAATTTCCTGCGATTAAAATTGCACGCGATGTCATGAAAAAGAAGGGTGCGTATCCTGCTGTCCTTGTCGGGGCTGATGAAATTGCGGTAGATTTATTTTTGAAGGGCAAAATAAAATTTACTGACATAGCCTCATTAATCGAAGAGACTTTAAGCGCGTGGAACATAAACGAGCCTGCAAATCTTGACGAAATGATTAGCTGCGTCGCTGAAGCAAGAAATAAAGCCAAAGAACTTTCAAAGAAATTTTCAGTATAAAAACAAAAAATTTTTGTGATAAAATAATTTTCAGCAGTTCCTCAAAATTTTTGGGGAGCTGTTTTTTTTACCACTACATTTACACCTACAAAAAGTTTCAAAATTTTTAACGCCCGCAAAATTTTACGGAGCCGATCGAAAAAATAAGATTCAAAATTTTTTTTCAGACGATTCAAAAAAAGTTAGTGTGATATTATTTTGTTGAGAGGTGAAAAATTTTTGAATGACATAAAAAAAATTCTTCATGAACTCCGCGAAAAAAAAATTACAGTTGATGAAGCATATTTGAAATTAAAAGAAAAGCCCTTTGAAGATATAGGCTACGCAAAAGTAGACCTGCATAGAAAATTACGGCAGGGGGCTTCTGAAGTTATATACGGCGCAGGAAAAACTCCTGAACAGATCGCAGGAATAATTGACGTTATGAAAAATCACAATCAAAGCACGATTTTAATCACGAGGCTTTCACAAGAATCCGCAGATAAATTAAAATCGCTTGGCTGTGAAATAGATTATCATGCTGATGCTCACGCGGGAGTTTACGGAAAATCCCGGAGCCTGCGTCAAAAAATTTTATCGTCGTTGCAACCGGAGGAACGAGCGACATTCCAGTAGCTGAAGAGGCCGCATTGACGGCTGAAGTTTTGGGCAACAGAGTCGAAAGATTATACGATGTTGGAGTCGCCGGGCTTCACAGAGTTTTATCCCACATTGACGAAATCATGAGCGCGAGTGTTATTATTGCGGTCGCAGGAATGGAGGGAGCATTAGCGAGCGTCTTGGGCGGCTTGGCTGACTGTCCTGTTATCGCTGTGCCGACCAGCGTAGGCTACGGCGCATCGTTCGGGGGCGTGTCGGCTCTGCTTGCAATGTTAAATTCCTGTGCAAGCGGCGTGAGCGTCGTGAATATTGATAACGGCTTTGGGGCCGGGTATCTCGCAGGAATGATTAATTCAGGTAGGAATTAGGAGGTAGGAGGTAGGAGTTAGAAATGAAAAAAATTTTTTTTGCTTTGTTAATTCTTCTTATTGCCTCAATGTTAAATGCTTCTGAATATACGGATACAATACTGCCGGGAAAATGGAACGTAGAAGGAACAAGCTTTATAGAAAAAAGTTTTGTGCGGCTCTCTCTAAAAATTGAGGGCGAAGTTTATCAGACTACGGACTTTCTAAAAAATCTTAATGCCAGCATAGATAGAGTCATTGAAAATAATCAGGAAAAGGCGCGCAGTTTAGTCGATGAAGATAGAAAAGTTTTGAACGGCTGCGAAATTAATTTACGGCTTTATATTCTTGATAATACGGGCTTTGACATAAAAGTATGGAATCACTATATCCCTAACGCCGTACAAATTCCCATATTGCTTCCTGAAATGAGGCCGACCATAAATGAGCCGTTTGTACTTCCTTCTGTAACGAAAGATAATGTTACATACACAATAACTTTTACTTCAGAGACATCAGGAAAGTTAAGAGCTAAGGGCTACGTCGATGTTAGTACCGTAGGAACGTGCGAAATTAACGCGGACTGCGCATTATGGAGGGACGGAACGACAAAGCCCGACACTGAAAAGGAAACAAAGAGCGGCTGTAATTCGGGCTTAGGGATTTTTTCCGCGTTTATTATATTAATAGCAATAGTGATGAATGGAAGGGGAACAAAATTTTGTTCGGAACGGATATAGGCATAGACTTGGGAACGGCTACGGTTTTAATTTATGAGAAACATAACGGCGTTGTCCTGCGCGAGCCGTCCGTAGTCGCTGTGGATCAGGAGACAGGAGAAATTTTAGCGGTCGGCTATGACGCTAAGAGCATGGTCGGAAGGACTCCGGGCAGCATAACTTCAGTGAGACCGTTACGCGACGGAGTGATAGCAAATTATGAAATGACGGAGGCAATGCTTCAGCACTTCATGAGGCGCGTTACAAAAGGCTCGCAGCGTTTCTTTAAGAACAGGGCGATGATCTGCGTACCGTCGGGGGCTACTGACGTTGAGCGCAGAGCAGTCCTTGAGGCCGCATTAGAAGTCGGAGCGCGTGAGGCATACTTAATCGAGGAGCCAATGGCAGCGGCTATCGGCGCAAACTTGAAGGTCGAAGAGGCACGCGGAAAAATGATCGTCGACATCGGCGGAGGAACGACGGACATCGCAGTTATTTCGCTGGGCGGTGTTGTAGTTTCAAAGTCATTAAGAATCGGCGGAGATAAATTTGACGAGGGCATCATGAGATATTTACGCCGTCAATATAATTTAGCGATAGGCGACCAGACCGCAGAAAATTTGAAAATCATGATAGGCACGTGTCTGCCTATGGAAGAAGATCAAAAAATGATCGTGAAGGGCCGCGATTTAGTTCAGGGCCTTCCGCGTCAGATTGAAGTTACTAGCTCGGCAGTTAATATGGCAATAGGCGAGATGGTTCAGAATTTAGTTGACGGTATCAGAAATGTTTTAGAGCTAACTCCGCCGGAATTATCTGCCGACATAATTGACAGAGGAATAGTTTTAACGGGCGGAGGAGCTTTGCTTCGCGGACTTCCAGAATTAATTGCACAGCAGACGGGAATAAACTGTTTCACTGCCGAAAATCCTATGGAGAGCGTCGCACTTGGAACGGGCAAAGCACTCGCCGAGATAGACAGCTTAAAAGGCTCCGGCCGCAGCAATATGTTAATAAACTTGAAACGCTCAAGCCGGAAAAGATATTAAGGGGTGAAAAAATAAAAAATGCACAGGGGATTATATCAGGCAGCCGCCGGAATGATTGTGCAGGAGACAAATTTAGATGTCGTTGCGAATAACCTTGCCAACGTTGACACAACCGGCTATAAACGCCGCGTGAGCGCAAATTCTGATTTTTCGGCTTTGATGGACAGAATAGAAAAAGTTTCTGAGGACGGAGAGACAAAAATTACTACAGTCCTTCCTGCGGATATGCCCTTCAAGGGCCGTCAGGTTATAGGCTCGTTCGCACTTGCTACGGTTTTTTCTGAAGATGTCATGGACACGAGTCCCGGCGTTGTTAAAACAACTGAAAGCCCCTTCGACATGGCTATAGACGGGCCGGGATTTTTTTCGGTTGCCGACACTGAAGGAAATATTTTTTACACACGCGAGGGAAATTTTCAGCCGGATAACAACGGAAATTTAGTAACTCCCAACGGAATGACTTTACAGGGCGAGGGCGGAGCAATCTCAATCGGCAACGCCACAAGAGTTACGGTCAACAGGACGGGGCAGGTCATTGCTAACAATGAAGTCGTAGGGCGCGTGGCCGTGTTTAACTTTGAAAATCCGACTTACTTAAAACATGAGGCGCGAAATCTTTTAACGCCCACTCAAGAATCAGGAGAGGCTGAACCCGTCGAGAATGTAAGAATCTGGTCGGGCGCACTGGAAATGTCTAACGTCAGCGTCGTTGAAGAGATGGTCAGAATGATTGAAGCCCAGAGAGTTTATGAGGGAGCCTCAAAGGCATTGATGACACACGACGAACAGACAAGCAGATTAATAACTTCATATAGTAGGGGGTAATTCTTTATGTTGCGTTCATTATGGACAAGCGCGTCGGGAATGATAGCACAGCAGACGCATTTAGACGTTGTAACTCACAACCTTGCGAACGTAAACACACAGGGCTATAAAAAACGCAGAGCCGACTTTGAAGATTTAATGTATCAGATTAACAGAGAGCCGGGCTCGCCTGTTGAGCCTGCTTCACGTGTTCCTACGGGCATTCAGGTTGGTTTGGGAACAAGGGTCATCGCTACGCCTAGTTTCATGGTGCAGGGAAATTATCAGATTACTGACGGAAGTTTAGACTGGGCGATACAAGGCGAAGGGGCTTTCTTTCAGGTTGACATGGGCAACGGAAGGATCGGCTACACACGCGGAGGCTCTTGGCAGATTGATGATCAAGGCCAGATTGTTGACGAGAACGGCTTACTGCTTGAGCCAGCAATAACAGTTCCGGAAAATGCGCGCTCGATTTCTTTGTCTCCGACCGGAGTCGTGAGTGTTGCCGTAGCTGATGAAGTTGAATTGCAGGAGCTCGGTCAAATTCAGCTTGCCCGATTCGTAAACCCTACGGGGCTTCGTGCTGTCGGTGATAGATTATTTGTACAGACTCCGGCCAGCGGAGAGCCGATCGTAGGAAATCCCGGAGAGGACGGAATGCCGACGGTGGTCCAGAATGTTATCGAGATGTCTAACGTTCAAGTCGTTGAAGAAATGGTCGAAATGATTGTCGCCCAGCGCGCATACGAGGCGAACTCAAAAGGTATTCAGACAGCCGATGACTTATTAAGAATTGCAAACGGACTAAAGCGTTAAATTAATCATGAATAAAAAAATATTTAATCGGGGGCAAAAAATATTGCTCCTTTTTTTTGCTTTTATTATTATTTTCTTTGCAGGCTCTGCAAATGCTGCTCAAAATATAAAAATTGAAGTCCCCGAAGTAATTTACAACACCTCAAGCACTTTCAAGCTGGGCCAAGTCGCAAAAATCTCCGGCGGAAATCAGGGGACGCGGAGAATTTTATCGGCCCTCACGCTTTACCCCGATGGCGATAAACTTTCGCGCAGGGAAGTTTTGCGTGCCATTGAGGACAGCGATGCGGCTGACGCAAGAATAGAATTATATATGCCTATGTATTCGCGCATTGAAGCTCCGGGCTACGAAGGAAATTTCACGGAAACTTCAGAACCTCCGCAAAAAAAATCCCGTTCGCTCTCTGATTTAATCCCGGCGATAAAAAATTTAGCGGCATGGAACGGAGGCTTAGAAATTTCTGCAAATTCTCCTGTACCTGACGGAAAAATTATTGACCCTGCGAGCATAGTTCCGGGCTCCGGCAGTGTAACTTTAAGATTTCAAGACGAGGACGGAAAAATAAAATCTCTTCCTGTTCGTCTCAACTGGACTCAAAATGCAATGATAGCCGCTCATAATATAAAGAGGGGCGATAAAATCGAAGCGCATGATTTATATTCGCGTCCTATAAAAATTACAAGGCCGGGAATGTACGCTTCGAGCCCAAGCGAAATTGAAGGCTATACGGCAAACCGTAATATTCAGCAGGGCGAGCCGGTGTTATTGAACAGCGTAACGAGTTCAAATATTATTAAACGCGGCCGCCAGGTAAAAATTATTGCGCGCTTCGGTGGAGCTACAGCGACAGTTGACGGAATTTTAATGGAGGACGGACGGCCCGGCGAATGGGTGAAAGTCCGCCGGGTCGATGACAGAAAAGTTACGTTAAGGGCGCGGATAATAAATGAAAATATGGTCGAGGTTAATGTAGAGTAAAAAACTTCTTGCAATTTCGTGAAAATCCTCTAAAATTTGCGCGATTTTTAATTTTATTTGAGAGGAAGAATGTTGCATTGTGCAAGAGACCCGGTCTTTTACTTTCGATTTCTGTGCTTTGTATTAGCGCGTTAATAGTTACGTTTGGAGTTGTTGATGTTGAATTATCATCAGGCTCGCATTTCGGCTTAGGACTGCCGGCCCAAGTACCTTTGCTTTTCGCCACGATATTCGCTGCTCTTGTCGGAGTGTTTTATCTCAAACAGAGCTGGGGCGATTTAGAAAAGGGCATGGCCGGAGCGATTCAAGTTTCTATTCAGGCAATAATAATTTTAGTTCTTGTCGGCTGTCTTGTCGGCTCATGGATTCAAAGCGGCGTTGTCGCCACGATGATTTATTACGGCCTTGAGGTCATGACGCCGCGATATTTTTATCTGGCTTCGTTAATAATCAGTGTCGTTGTCGCGCTTGCAACCGGCTGCTGCTGGACAACAAGCTCAACCGTAGGAGTTGCCTTAATCGGAATAAGCGCAGGGCTCGGACTTCCGCTGCCTATCACTGCGGGCTTCGTAATTTCGGGCGCATATTTCGGCGACAAAGTTTCTCCGTTATCAGACACGACAAACTTAGCTCCGGCTGTATCAGGCAGCGAATTATTTGAACACGTCAGGGCGATGATGACGAGTACGCTCCCGACACTCTTAATAACTGCCGTAATAGCTTTCATGATGGGAAGCTCGGCACAGGGCTCGGACGGCGGAAGAATTGATTTAATTCAGAGCATGATGAGAGCTGAGTTTAATATCTCTCTGTGGGCTTTTATTCCGCCGATGATAATTTTAGTCATGGCCTCGATGAAAATTCCGGCAATTCCCGGAATAGTCGCAGGCATAATGGGAAGCATCGTTCTTTCATTCGTTCGAGGCTCAACGCCTTTTGAGACGCTCGAAGTTTTATTTTCCGGCTATGTTCCCGAACATTTGAGCAAGTTCGCGGAAATCGCCACGCCCGAAGCAATGACGGAAATTACAGGAACGTTTGCGCAGGCTTTCACAACCGGGTCTCCGGCACTTGGCGTTACGTCAGAAGTCTTTTCGCAGGTCGGTGGGCTTTTAACTCAGCTCTTCACGCGCGGCGGAATGACATCAATGTTAGAAACAATTTGCTTAATCGTCGTAGCGTTATCGCTTGGCGGCATTATGGAAGTCTGCGGCTTTCTTGATGTAATTCTTGAGGCTTTAATGCGCCACGTAAAATCCGTAACGGGAATGATAGCTTCGGTCCTTGCGTCAGCTTTTTTAGCGAATGTATTTTTGAGCGAGCAGTATCTTTCGATCATAGTGCCCGGCAGAATGTTCAAACGAGCCTTTGATGAAAGGACGTGGCAGAACGGAAAAAAACTTGCGCCCGTAATGCTCTCTCGTTCTCTTGAGGACAGCGGCACAATGACTTCAGTTTTAGTTCCTTGGAACACCTGCGGGGTTTACGTCAGTTCAGTCTTAGGGGTTGCGACGCTCGACTATCTGCCTTATTGCTTCACTAACTGGCTAAATCCGTTTGTGGCTCTTGCTTTCACTGCGCTTGGACTTGGAATAGTCTGGAAGGACGACAAAGCCGGCGAAAAAGTTTCTGAAAGCGAAGAAATTTTCATTCCCGAAACTGTAGCTGTTGAGTAAAAAAATTTTTTTACGCTCCTTCGATATTTTTCGGAGGGGTATTTTTTATTTTTTTTGTGTTATAATACGCGAGTTAAATTTTTATGACGGAAACGTGGCCGAGCGGTCGAAGGCGTGCGCTTGGAGAGCGTAAGAGCAGAAATGCTCCCAGAGTTCGAATCTCTGCGTTTCCGCCAGATGTTTGAAAATGTTAATAAAAAAATTTAGAGAATAGATTAAAATCCCCGTGAATAACGGGGGTTTTTGTTTTTCTGTGTAAAATTTTGTAAGCCTACAGCAACGCGCAAAACCGTATGCTTTTTTGTAGTCCTGTTATAATATTCAAGTCGAGACTACGGTAAGGGAGAATTTTTCAGCAATGGCACTGACTGACATACAGGTTAAAGCGTTAAAGCCGCAAGACAAAAAATATTCTGTTTCAGACGGACGAGGACTTATTCTTGAAGTTCGTCCGAACGGTGCAAAATATTGGATTTTGCGGACATGGAATAACGGTAAAGAAAAAAGACGGCATTTAGGGAGCTACCCTCAACTATCAGTTAAAGACGCACGAGTTAAAGCCGCCGATGACCGCGACAAAATTTTTTCGCCGAAAGTTAATTCTCTCACGCTTGGCGAACTTGCTAAAGAATGGCTGGGAAAGCGCATGACCGATAAGAAGCCTTCATATTTAGAGAGTATTAATATGAGACTGCGGTTATATATTCTTCCTAAATTTGAAAATACTCCGATTAATGAAATAACTTCGGGAGATATTTTGAACTTGTGCAGAAAACTTGAAGAGCGTAAAACTCTCGAAACTGCCGCCCGCGTTAAGGCTTTAATCGGGCAAATAATTCGTTACGCAATCGCCACTGACAGAGCCGAGAATGATCCGACCGTAGCCTTGAAAAACACGCTGGCCTCACGTCAACATAAACATATGGCAGCACTGACTAAGCCGTCCGATATTGCCGTACTTATAAAAAATATTAATGCTTATCCGCGCATTATTGTTCGCTGTGCATTAAAATTTTCTGCTTTAACTTTTTGCAGGCCCGGCGAAATCCGGCACGCTGAATGGAACGAAATTGATTTTGAAAATTCCGAGTGGCGAATCCCTGCAGAAAAAATGAAAATGAAAAGAACTCATATTGTGCCGTTAGCAACGTAGACAATAGAGTTATTAAAATTTCTGCAGCCGTTGACAGGAAAAAATAAATGGATTTTCCCGTCCGCACGAATGGACGGCAACCCGATGAGCGAGAACACAGTCCGAATTGCCTTACGCTCAATGGGGTATTCAAATGACG
>JAFSXR010000012.1 GCA_017443985.1 Synergistaceae bacterium | reverse complement strand
GGCGGACGTCAGCGCGCTTGGTCCCGGTATGGCGGTCGCTCTTATTACGACGATGTACGGCTCAATGCTTTCGAACATGTTTGCAATTCCTACGGCAAAGAAACTCGCGGCGCGTTCAGCCGAAGAAGTTAAAGCAATGGAATTAATGGTCGAGGGAATTTTAGCAATTCAAGCCGGAGAAAACCCAAGAATAGTTGAAGAAAAATTAAAAGTCTATCTTCCGCCTAAGATGCGCGAGGCATTTAATCAGGAGGGCGAATAATTAATGGCACGTCAGAAAAAACCTGAAGAGCCCGGACTTTCAGCACCGTTCTATATGAGTACTTACGGGGATATGATTACGCTCGTTCTTTGCTTTTTTATATTGCTCTTCGCAATGTCATCGATAGACGCGCAGAAATTTCAGAAGGCTCTTTTATCGTTAAGAGGTTCGCTCGGAGTTTTGAAGGGCGGAGTTACTACAGAAGAGTCTCAAGATCCTAACAAGAGCGGCGAAGTCGGAACAAGTCCGGGCGCGAGCGAGCGCGTTGAAATTGACACAAGACACGTAGCATATACTCTAAATTCTTTTTTGCGTTCAGAAAACTTGACGCGGGATATTCAAGTCTCGATTAATCAAAGGGGCGTAGCTGTCTCGATAAGCGATCAATTTTTATTTCAGCCCGGCCGCGCAGAATTACGGCCCGAAGGTCAGAGGGCGTTATATAAAATTTCTGAGCTTGTCAGAGACAGAGTGCCGGCCGCCGCGATTGAGGGACACACGGACGCAGGAATTTTGAACGGCGGAATTTATCGGGACAACTGGGGATTAAGCGCAATGAGGGCCGCCGCAGTTGCAAGCTACATGGAACACGCCGGAGGTTTTGACGCTAAAAAATTACAGGCGGTCGGTTACAGTTCAGCGCAGCCGATAGTCCCGAACGACACGCCGGCGCACAGAGCGTTAAACAGGCGTGTTGAAATTGTTTTCTTGTCGCAATACCCTAAGAGGTAGGAGTTAGGAATTAGGAGGTAGGAGTTATGTTAAAAAATTTTACAGCTTGCTATAGAAAACTTGAACATGGATATATGGGAAAAATTCTTGAGTGGCCCGGAGTAATTACGGAAGGCGATGATTTAGAAGACTGCCGTGAACTTTTGAAAGAGGCCGCAACCGAAATGGCAGAAATTTACAAAGATGATGGTCGTGAAATTCCTTATGCTCCGCTTATTCTTGAGCCTATATCTGTATCGGTTGCTCCTGAATGTTTGCCGCGAGAAGAGGCGTTGCTCGTAAATGTCAGTTAAGCGCAGAGATCTTATACGTTATTTAGAGCAGAACGGCTTTTTCTTGAAACGTGAAGGAAAGCGACACACTTTTTATGCTCACGAAGACGGAAGAGCTACTGCCGTAAAAAGACATAACATTCTTGACAGAATATCTGCTAATGAAGTTTTGAAAGACGCAAAACTTTTACCGATATTCTAGACTTTCATTCAGGGAGGAGAAATTATATAAATGAAACGCATTTTAATTTTTGCAATAGTCGGCCTCGTAATGTTCGGGGCAGGGTTCGGCGGCGGTTTAATACTTGGCCGCACGATGGCTCCTAAAGATGCTAACGAGATCGGAGCAGGAAAAGTTATCAAAGAGCCCGGCCCGGTGGTCTCGATCGGACAATTTACAAGCAACTTGGCCGGAGCAGGCCGTCATGTCATTGATTGCACGCTGGCTCTTGAGCTTATCGACAAGGACGGAGCGTCGGCTCTCATTCAGTCGCCCGGCTGGATGAACAGAATAAGAAGCGAAATTTTTATGCTCATGAAGGACAGAGTTTATGACGACTTGACGAGCGCGGAGGGAGCTTTGCAGTTAGCAGGCGACATAAAACGCTCATTAAACAGAATGCTGCCCGACGTAGGCGGTGAGGCTCCTGTTGTCGGAGTTTTGTTTGAAAGCATGATTTTGCAGTAAAAAAAAATTTTTGAAAAATGCCAGACGTATTATCACAGGACGCTATTGATGCCTTAATGAAATCTATCTCAAGCGGTGCCAGCATCGATGAGATAGCTTCAAAAGCTGACGAGTACGCAAAATTAAAAATATACGACTTCAAACGCCCGGACAAGTTCAGCAAAGACCAGCTCCGCGCAATTCAAATGATACATGAAAGTTTTGCGCGTCAGATGACTACTGTTCTTTCAACTTTAATCCGTGCCATAGTCTCGGCTGAAATTGCTTCGGTCGAGCAGATAGCTTATGAAGAATTTGTTAATTATATGGTCCAGCCGACAGTAATCGGCTTAATTGAAATGCACCCGTTTGAGGGCTCAATGCTGATTGAAATTAACCCGGCCTTAGTCTTTACGATTATTGACAGAATGCTGGGAGGGCGCGGAACTTTCACGGGCAACATCAGAGAATTAACTGACATTGAAAAAACCGTAATAGAGCGCGTAATAATGCGAATACTTGAACTTCTCGAGGACAGCTGGAGCACGGTTGTTGATGTCAGATTTAGATTTGAAAGCATGGAGAGCAACCCTTTCTTTGTTCAGATATGTTCGCCCAGCGACATGGTCTTAGTCGTAATTATGAAGTTAAGGGTCTCGGACGTTGAAGGCATGGTCAGCTTATGTTTCCCGTATTTTTTAATCGAGCCTATCATGGACAGACTGTCAAGCCAGCAGTGGTTCGCCTCGACGAGCCACAAGGCCGACCCCGAAATGAAAACATGGCTGAATAATTCAATGATGCAGGTTAAAATGCCTCTTGCTATGGAACTCGGACATACTGTTTTGTCGCTCAATGACGTTTACGCGCTTCAGACCGGAGACGTTATAAAACTCGATGAGCTTAAAGATTCTCAAATTGATGTCAGAGTCGGCAATCAAGTTAGATTTAAGGCGCGGCCCGGTACTTTGAACGGACATATGGCGGTGGAGCTGACTAAAGTTTTAATTCAGGATATGCCGGTAATAGAAGAAAGCAGCGAAAAAGGAGAGAAAGAATAAATGCCTGACGATATATTAAGCCCCGATGAAATTAATGCCCTTTTATCAGGAGCAGGCGGAGATTTCGGAGACTTGAGCGAAATTTCTGACGCGGATGCGGAACGGCTTGCAAAAATTTCAGATACATTCGCTAATTCAGAGAACAGCGTAATAAATATGCTTGCGGGCAAAAATGTAACAACAAACACAGGAAGCCCGGAAGTTTTAACTCAAGAGGACTTCACCGGAAAATTTTCCGAAATTCCTTTTTTATTTTCGACTACGTTCGGCGGAATGGACGACATGCCGCTTGCCCTTGTTGTTGATCAGAAGGGTGCTTTAACTCTTGCTGACTTCATGATGGGCGGAACGGGTGCTTCAGTTCCCGAACCCAACGACATGTACTGGGGAGCTGCTCAGGAAGGTTTAAGCCAGATAGTAGGCTCTGCATTCACAAGTTTAGCAGGAATGCTCGCAGGCCGACGACTGATGCCTGAAAATACGAGCTCGGCACTCGGCGAGGAAAATTGGCGGGCTTTTTCTCTTGAACCTGCCGACCAAAAAATCTGGGCAAGTCCCGTCAGCGTTACGATTGAAGGACTGCCGCCTTTTAATATTTGGACATGCTTAACGCTTGACGACGCTCTGACAATTTCAGGCTATATGCGCGACGCTCTTGAAGGCAAGAAGCCTCAGCCGCAGGCAAGCAGCAATAATAACTCTATGGGAGGAGGACGACAAAACGTGGGTCCGGCAGTTGATGTTAGACCGGCAGCTTTTCAGCCGTTAGGAGGTGGCAGCAGCGGAGGAGGAGACCCAAGCCCCATTGACTTAATTGCCGACATTCCCGTCAGAGTTACCGTTGAACTTGGCAAGGCTAGGAAAAGCGTATCGGAAATTCTTGCTCTCAACGCCGGCGCAGTCATCGAGCTTGACAAAATGGCAGGCGAACCTGTTGATATTTTAGTGAACGGAAAATTAATCGCTCACGGCGAGGTTGTTGTCATTGATGAAAATTTCGGCGTGCGTATCACTGATATAGTAGCAGGAGCGAGACAATGAGCCTTAACTTTTAACTAAATTTTTTCGTGTTATAATTCATTTAATCTTTGCAAATTTATAAAATTTTTATTCAGGGGAGTTTTCAGAATGGGTAAAAAAGTTTTAATAGTCGACGACGCGGCATTCATGCGCATGATGTTAAAGGACATTCTCACTAAAAATGATTTCGAGGTCGTCGCAGAAGCAGAAAACGGCAAGGCAGGTGTTGCGGCTTTCCAGAAATACAAGCCCGACATTATCACTATGGATATTACTATGCCCGAAATGAACGGCATTGACGCAGTAAAAGCGATTAAAGCTCTTGACCCCAGTGTAAAAATCGTCATGGTCTCTGCAATGGGACAGCAGCCTATGGTCATTGAGGCCATTCAGGCAGGAGCTAACGACTTCATAGTAAAACCATTCCAGCCGGAAAGAGTTATCGAAGCAATTACAAAGGTGCTGTCATAAAATAATTTCAGATGTGAGTCTTACGGCCTATGTAATCAAGGCTGTAGCAGCATTAATAATTATGTCGCTTGGCGCACTGATTTTCTTGAAGTACATGAAAAAATATAATCAGAATATAAAAGGTGCGTCAGCCGTTAGAATATTGTCGTCCCTGCGCCTGACGAGCAGGGATATATTTTTAGTCGTTCACTGCGGCCCAGACGTTATAGCCTTCGTTTTAACGCAAAAGGGCGCATCTTTCATGGGCAGGTGGAGTTATGAAGAATGGAATAAATCTCAAGAAAAGAATTAAAAATTTCATTCACATAATTTTTTTATGCCTTTTAATTTTTTTTATTCCCATTTTTGACGGAATTTCTTACGGAGCAGCAATATTAAATCCACCCCGCGCCCCTGAGCTTTCCGGGACGATCCCTTTGCCTGCTTTAACGCTTGGGGTGGGCCAAGCCGATTCGCCTCGCGATGTTGCCCTGACGCTTCAAATTTTAGCCTTAATGACCGTGTTGAGCCTCGTGCCTGCGATTTTATTAATGGTAACGAGTTTCACGCGGATAATAATAGTCTTGGGCTTCGTTCAAAGAGCTATAGGGCTTCAGCAGTCGCCGCCTCAGCAGGTTATAGCCGGTCTTGCGTTATTTTTAACGATGTTCACGATGTATCCGACTTGGGAGCGCGTTTATAACAATGCCCTTGAGCCTTATTTGTCAGGCAATATAAATTCTCAGCAGGCTTGGGAAAATTCTATTAATCCAGTCCGCGATTTTATGTTCAGGTACACGCGGCAGGAAGAATTATCTTTGATAATTTCAATGTCGGAGTCTCCGCGCCCGGCTAACCAGTCCGAAGTCCCGACTCATGTTTTAATTCCGGCCTTCATGCTCAGCGAATTGAAAACGGCGTTTCAAATGGGCGTTGTGATTTATATTCCGTTCTTAGTCGTCGACATGGTCGTATCGAGCGTATTGTTAGCTATGGGAATGATGATGCTTCCGCCTATGATGATTTCGCTGCCGTTCAAAATTTTATTATTCATAATGGCCGACGGGTGGAACTTAGTAGTCGTGAGTGTGCTGAAAAGTTTTACGAACGTGCCGTGAGGTCAGGTAGGAGTTAGGAGTTAGGAGGTAGGAAGTAAAAAATCATTCTGCTTCTCATTAATTTTTAGAAAGGGAAAAAAATGCCTGTAACAAATTTGAGCCTCTTAGATATTTTGACGGGGGCAATATGGACAATGATTTCTGTTACGCTGCCGATATTATTAACGGCTATGATAATCGGACTTCTCATAGGAATTTTGCAGACGGCAACGTCAATACAGGAGCAGACTTTAATATTTATCCCGAAAATTTTAGCGGTCTTTCTGTGTATAGTTTTATTATCGCCGTGGATCGGTCAAAGAATGTTAGTGATGACACGCGAAATTTTAGGCCAACTGGAAAGATTTATTCAGTGAAGAATAAAAAAGACAGTCCCGGAATTTTCGAGACTGTCCTTTTTTTACCGTGTTCGCTTATTTCTTTTTCGCTTTTACTTTTTTCGTGGGGACTGCGCCCTTCTTTGCGGTTGATGAAGAAGATACTGACTTGCCGAGTGCGTAGGCCGCGCCCTTCGCAGGGGTCGAACCGGCAGGAATTGCGGCAAAGGTCTTGGGATTTTCATCGGTGCCGTATTCAGTGCCGTGAATTTCGTTTCCGAGCATGTCATAATGGCGCAGATATGTCAGAGCAAACTGCGAGCCGTTTTCGTTGTACTGATAGCCGTACTCCGTAAAGTAAAGGCTTCCGGCAACTTCGGGGGAAATTCCAAACTTCGACATAAGAAGCTCGATAGTCTCATTCTTAACTGTTGTGTTTGTATAATACTTTCTCGAAACTGCAAAGGGTACTCCGTCGCTGTCCTTGCCGTAGTCGAGTAAATACCACGTCATTTTATTCTTGTCCTGGCCAAGATTTTTCTGTTTAGCAATATCCCAAGCCATAACAGGAGAAGCAAACGCAACAATAACAGCAACAAGCAGCGCGCACAAAATTAATTTTTTCATTATTTATACACAGCCTTTCTTAAATTTTAGTATTGAGCTATTTTAACACAGAAAAATTTTTAGAGTTAGTAATGACGTTTTGAAAGTATCCAGCAAAAAAACGGACCGCCCGTCAGAGCAGTTAATACGCCCACAGGAAGCTCGCCCAAAAACTGCGCCGCACAGTCAGCCATTGAAAGAATGCACGCGCCCGTCAAGAACGAATGAAAAATTAATTTTCTGTGAGAAGCCCCGATTAAATTTCTTGAAATATGAGGCACTGCCAAGCCCACGAATCCTATTATCCCGAATGAACTGACAGCAAACGCAACGCCCGTCGAAGTGAAAATTAATAAGAATATCCGTGTAAATTTTTCATTAATCCCTAAGATTGAAGCCCGGTCCCGGCCCAGCGACATCGCGTCAAGAGCAGGGGCAAATATAAACGCAGGAATTAAAATTAAAACCGCTCCGGCATACGTCGCGTAAACGTCTTTAACGCCCGCGCCCGAAAAACTTCCCATGAGCCATAAAACGACCGCGCCTATTTTGTCTCCGGCGATTGATTTTATAAAAGTTACTCCGGCTGAAAGAATTGAATTTGAAATTACTCCGGCTAAAATTATTTTTTCAGTGCCGCCCATTGAAATTATGCCCGTCAAAAATAAAGCGAACAGCGCGCCCATTAAAGCCATAGGCATAATCATAAAAGAGCCCGACATTATTCCCAGTGCCGCTCCGAACGCCGCGCCCGATGCTATTCCGAGCGTGTAGGGCTCCGCTAAAGGATTAGCAAGCAAGCCCTGGAGGACGGCTCCGGCAACGCTCAACAATCCGCCCGTACCGATTGAGCATAATAAACGCGGCAGCCTCACCGAACGAATGACAACCGACTCAGGCGAAACATCTGCGTGAAACAAAAAATAAATCACTTCGGTTAAAGGGATTTTCCATTCGCCGAAAGTGATTTTGAAAATCGAAATTAAAATTAAAATTACGAGCAAAAAAATTATTTGCTTGTTATATTTTTTGCTCCTCACCTCCTACTTCATACCTCCTAACTCCTACCTGCTTATGAGCTCATGAATTTTTTTCACGAAATCTTTTGCTATGTTCTCGTCCTCGCCGAGCCCGACAAGATAACTTGAAATATTTTCGTAGCCGTCAGCTTTAAGAACATTCAGCCAGGACTCTTCGTCATCTTCGCCAGCTAAATCGTTATTAGCATGATCTCCTGCGACAATCATCAAAGGCGATAAAATTAATTTTTTAATTTCGGGGTGCCTTTTCAAATTTGCAATAACGTCGTCAATTTCCGGCGCAGCTTCGACTGTTCCCACGAAAAATTTTCCGTAAAGTTTTTTATCAAGTTCAACCTGCAATAAAGAATAAAGAGCGTTCGCAAAGTGATTAGGCGTTCCGTGTCCCATTAAAATTATCGCCGTGTCTTTATCAGCAAGCTGATTTTTGAAACGTTCAATCAAAATTTCCGCCATTCGTTCGCAGCTTTTCGAGCTGTTCATAAACGGCGTGCCGAGTTCTAAATCATCAAAGCCGTATTTCCCTTTTAAGATTTTGAACGCGCTGTAGACGTTTTTAATCTCGTCGTATTCTTCGCCGGGTATCATGTGCGTCGGCATGACGTAAACTTTTTTGAAGCCTTCCTCATTTAATTTTGCGAGAGCCTCAACGGGATTTGAAATAATTTCGTTAAATTCTCTTGCTAATTTTTTTCTGATTATGTTGGAAGTGAAAGCGAGCCTGACTTCGCACTCAGGAAAATTTTTTTTCGCGGCGTTTACCAAATTGTCGATTGCTCTTCTTGCTTCGGGCATTGACGTTCCGAACGAGACGATTAAAATTGCGGGCCTGCCGTCATTTTTATTTTTTTCTTCAGCCGATGAAATTGACGGAAAAAAAATCAGCGAAAATAAAATTAATACGCTAAAAAATTTTTGCATAATAAAACTCTCCTCGTAAAATTTTATAAAATTATAGTCCATGTTATAATATTTTTGTTTACTTCAAAAATTTCAAGAGATAAAAATTTTACCACTACATTTACACCTACAAAAATTTCAAAATTTTTTAATCCCCATAAAAATTTACGGAGAAAAATTTTTTTATAAGTTCTCAAATTTTTTTTGACGCAAAAAAAATACCTCCTACTTCCTAACTCCTACCTCCTAACTTAATAAAAGTCCGTGCCGCAAGCCGTTAATGCTGACGAAACAAGAATTTGCGTTCAACATTTGAAGAGCCGTAAGAATTATGCACGCGCTTCCTAAAATAACGTCAGCTCTTGAGGCAGGGAGGCCGATTACGTTCTGACGCTCGCTCAGAGTCAGCGACGCATACATTTTAATTTGCCGGACTATGTCGCGCACGGTCAATATGCTCCCGTGAAGTTTTGAGGGCATAAAATTTTCACAGGCAAACTTTACGCTCGCCATAGTTACGACCCCGCCGCCGACTCCGATAATATGAGAGGGGGGTGAGCTTGAGACAAACTCATCAATTTTGTATTCAGTGAAAAGTTTTTTGACGTGCTCGACGGCTTCATCGCAAAAAATTTTTTTTATGGGCATGTCGTAAATATTAAAGAAACGCTCTGAAAGATTTACCGCGCCGACGGGAACGCTGACGATTTTTTTTACGCTTCCGCTTGTGCCGGAGACAAATTCCGTGCTTCCGCCTCCGCTGTCGAACATTATTACATCTTCGCCGGTGCTGAAGCCGTCAACCGCGCCGAGCCATGAATATTTTGCCTCGTCCTCTCCTGAAAAAACATGAACATCAAGGCCGGTCGCGTCCTTTATCATTTTTATGAAAACGTCTGAATTTTTCGCAGTCCTCAAGGCCATTGTTCCGGCGATAAAAATTTTTGCGCCGAGCCTTTTTGCCCTTCGAGTCATTCTTGCGACAGTATTGCAGGAAATTTTCATGCTGCTGTCGCTCAAAACTCCAGTGTCTGACATTCCGCGTCCAAGCCTGACAACTTCAGTCTCATCGCGGATTACATGAACTCTTCCGCACGTAACACGGGCAACGCGCATTTTTATAGAGTTGCTTCCTATGTCTATTATGGCTTTAATCATCGCGTCTCCTCAAAGACTCCTGCATTACGAAACAAAACGCCGTAACCGGTATCGTGAGCAAAAGTCCGAGCGTCCCGGCCAAGCCTTGAACAATTTCCTGCGCTATATACGGGTCGTTCATGATGCCGGAAATTTCTACGCCTGCGCTGCAAATTAAAATAGCCATCGGCAGAGAGCTTCCCATATAAGCAAGAATTAACGTGTTAATCATGCTGCCCAAGACCTCGCCGCCGACGTTCAAGCCTGCTAATAAAAGCCTGTCGAGCGGAATATCGTTATCATAGTCAACAAATTCCGACATTGAGGCAGTAACTGAAACGGCAACGTCAAGCACGGCACCGATCGAGCCGATTAAAACGGACGCTAATAAAACTCCGCGCATATTTAAGCCCGGCAGTGTTGAAGCGAGCAGCGCGGCTCCTTCTCCTGCAAGTCCTGAAAGCTGCCATAAAAAGACCATTAAAGCACCGCATAAAAATCCGCAGAGCGCACCCCCTAAACTTCCAAGCAAAGCCACGAGCATATAACGGACGTGGTGAACGACGCATAAAATAGTTACGGTGGCGATTATTAAAACCGAAGCAAGGGCAAGGGCAACGGGGCTCCAGCCGTTTGAAACTAACGGGATCATAGTGAAAATTAATACTGCGATTGACGCGGCAAGGCCAAGAAGAGCGAACAGTCCCCGAAAACCCGTAAGCGCGATTAAAATTGTACAGACTGCCATGACAATTCCGGCGACAGAAGAAACTCTAAAGGCATCGGCGATTGAATATTGAACGCGCCCGTCGCTGAACATGTCCCAGACTAATAAATATCTTCGTCCGTTCACGATTTCAATTCCTGTTCCGGCGAGCCTGACTGTTTTCACGTTCATTAAATTTTCGCTGTCAGTGCCGGATAAAATCTGCAAAACCGTATCGCGCTCAAGCATTTCGTAGCTTTCTTCTCTTTCGTCTTCCGGCGGTATGGGAATTTCCGGGCCTGCTTCGATAACGCGGACTATTAAAGACTCGTTATTGTTCCAGTTATGAACGGCGTAATAGTCAACGGCGCAGTAAAACGCCCACGAAATTACACACGCTAAAATTATTCGCGCAAAAAAATTTTTAGCTTTCATGTCTAACTCCTAACTCCTCACTCCTAATTCCTAACTCATTCAAAAATTCTTTCATATCATCAGGCAGCGGCGCGGAGAAAGTTTTGTCTTCAATTTCACTCAATGCAGGGCGAAGGTTATCAGGAAATTCAAGCTCGTAAGCGTGCAATAAGGGCCGCGTGATTTTTTTCATGAGCCTGTTAATTCTAAAATCTCCGTATTTCCTGTCGCCTAAAATCGGGTGTTTGATGTGCGCCATATGAACTCGCGCCTGATGTGTCCGTCCCGTCAATAATTCGAGCTTAACGAGAGAAAATTTCCCGTCAGTCGCAATTCTTTCGCATTTTGTAACGGCGGTTAATCCTTCGTCCGAGACTTTCACTAAATTATTTTCAGAGTCTTTTAATAAAGGCGCGTCAATAATAATTTCTTCGGGGGCTTGGCCCGTAACGACTGCTAAATAAAATTTTCTGACGCTTCGATTTTTGAAAAGTTCTTCAAGAGCTCTGAGTGCCTCGCCGTGAAGAGCAACGGCAAGAACGCCCGTTGTGTTTCTGTCGAGTCTGTGGACTGCCGCAGGAGTTTTTGAGCCTGTCATAGCCCATACGCGGGAGATTACGCTGTCGCCTCCGGGCTCGTCAGGCTGAACTAAAATTCCGGCCGGCTTGTTGAGAATTAAAACGTTCTCGCCCTGAAATAAAATTTTTATTTTTCCCCAAGAATTATGAGCAAAAATTTTTTTCTCGTTTTCTTTTTCGTTATTTTCATTTTCAGGTGGCCATTTAACGACAAGCTCATCGCCTGCAAAAATTTTTGTGCCTGGTTCTTTTACTCTCTTTGAATTAACGCGGACTTCGCCTTTTCTGATTGATTTCATGATTTCGCCTAGCGTTATATGTTTGAACATGCCGCGCAAAATTCTGTCGAGCCGCCTGTCGTTGTCGTCCTGCGAAATTTTTATCGTGTAGCTCATTTCGCTGAAATTCCCCGCCAAAGTCTGCGCTCAATCATCGGTAAATATTCGGTAACGTCGTTTTGATAGCCTGACGCTTCCATTTGCATTTTCCAGTAGCTTAATTTGAAGTCAACGTCATCAGCAGAGCTGACTATAAACGCTTCGGGAGTTTCGGGAAGGACGGGCGCACCGTACTCTCTTCTTCCGTGATGGCTCAAAATTATATGACCGAGTGCAAGTTCTAAATTTTTGTCGAGATTTTCAAGCGCGGCAAATTTTACAAACATTCCGTAGCCTAATGCGACGTGCTCTATGACATTGCCTTGAGTCTGCACAGTCGGGACGGGGTCGGCCTCATAGGCTTCAATTTTGCCGATGTCGTGCAGCAATGCTCCGGCGACAATTAAATCAACGTCAACGGGAATTTTGAACTCTTCGTAGTGCTTTGCAATGTCCCTTGCGCCGATTGCGACCGAGACAGAATGCTCAAGAAGTCCGCCCGTGTATGCGTGATGAAGCGCAAACGCTGCGGGCCAGATTTTATATTTTTCCCAAAGACCGTGCTTAAAAAATACGGCGTTCAAAAAATTTTTTATCGGCTCGCTGGAAATTTCGGCGATTAAATTTTTGAAAGTGTTTTCTAAAAAATCTTGATTAATCGGAGAACGCCTCTTGAAATCAATCGGCGGATATTTATTTTGATCGACAATATAAATTTCATTAAAGTTATATTGAAGCTGGTCTCTGAAATCGGCAACCCTGCCTACTAACCCGACCGTCAGCCCTTCGAGCCTGAAGCCGCAGTTATCCGGGTCAATCATGAAGCGATCGCCGCCCTGATGGTTCCACCATGAGGCAGTCCCCCACGCTTTGCCGTCGAGGTCGCCCGTCTGATCGCTGATTGTTAAGTCCCAGAATATATTATCGTTGCGGTCTCTTCGCGTCGAAACTTTTATGACAATCCCCATCGTATTAAAATCAGAATTTTTTTGGAGCTGCTTAACTTCATTTATCTTTAGAATTTGTTGTTTCATGGAAAGATTTTTTTCTGCCTCTCGTTTTTTGAAATTTGTAATATTATATCAGCGCAATTTTAAGCAATTAAAAGGAGAAAAAATTAACTTGATATTATCAGGACTTGAAATTAAAAATCACATTGGCCGTGAGATTATAATAGAGCCTTTCTTGCCGGAAAGATTAAATCCGAACAGTTATAATCTTTCACTGCACAATGAATTATTAATTTACTCTGAAAAAGAATTAGACATGAAAAAAGCTAACGAGACTCAAAAAATTTTAATTCCTCCCGAAGGTTTGCTGCTAATGCCGGGAAAATTATATTTAGGCCGCACGGAAGAATATACAAAGACAGAGGGCTATATCCCCATGCTTGAGGGACGGTCGTCAATCGGCAGGCTTGGAATTTGTATTCACGTTACGGCAGGTTTCGGAGATGTCGGCTTCGCAGGGTATTGGACGCTAGAATTATTTTGCGTTCAGCCCGTAAGAATTTACTCCGGAGTTCAAATCGCGCAGATTTATTATCACACGATTTCAGAGCCTTATGAAAATTACACGAAGGGCAAATATCAAAATAATCAAGGCATTCAGCCGAGCATGTTGTATAAAGAGTTAGGAGTTAGGAAGCAGCAATGAAAGAACTTGGAATGATTGTAAATTTACGCAAGCCCGAAGCAGTGAGCATGGCGAAAAAATTATTGCAGTGGGGAAATGAAAACGGCTGTAAATTTCTTCTGCCTCATCAAGAAGCCAGTGCGCTGACAACGGCAGGACTTGACGATGAGCAATGGCTCAAGACCGTAAAACTTGCAATAGTAATCGGGGGCGACGGAACTTTTTTACGCGCAGCGCGTTACGTCATGGGAACGGAAATAATTTTGCACGGGGTCAATCTCGGACATCTGGGCTTTCTTGCTCTTAGCCGCCCCGAAGAAATTGAACAGGACTTAAAAAATATTCTCGATGATAATTTTGAAATTTTAGAGCGCAGAGTATTAAAGTGCTGTGTCTATCGTGATGATAAAAATTCGCCGCTCCATAAAATTTACGCGCTAAACGACGTTGTTATAAGTTCAAATTCTATTGCCAGATTATTGCAGATTGAAATAGACTTCAACGAAAAAAAATTCTGCGTGCTTCCGGCAGACGGCGTTATAGTTTCATCGCCTACGGGTTCGACGGCTTATGCTCTTTCAGCAGGAGGGCCGATAATTCCGCCGCACATGGACGCGATTTTATTGGCACCGCTATGCGCTCACACTTTATATTCACGCCCGTTGATGGCATCTGAAAACGACACGATAAATTTAATTCCGCGTGGAGCGTCAAGAGATTTAATGCTCACTCAGGACGGACAATTAGCATACGAGATTTTTCCAGGCGATAAAATAGACATAAGGCTCTCACGGACAAAAAAAATCAGAACATTAAATTTACATGGACGGGATTTTCTTGACATCGTGAGAGAAAAATTAGGCTTTTGGTCGGGATTGGGCGTTAAGAATTGATTGAAAAACTTTTTATAAATAATATCGGCGGAATAAAACAGGCAAGCCTCATTTTTTCGGGCGGCCTTAATGTCATTACGGGCGAGAGCGGCGCGGGCAAGAGCAGTGTCGTTCGTGCGCTGGAACTTCTCACGGGCGGACGCGGAGGAGTGAAATTTATCAGGGCCGGAGAAAATCGCGGAAGCGTCGAAGCGAAATTCACGGACACTTTAATTTCACGCGAGATTAATAACAACGGACGCTCACGCGCAAAAATTCAGGGCGTTAATGCAGGCTTGAACGAGAGCGCAAATTTATTTAACTCTCTCGTAAAAATTCAAAGCCAGTTCGCGCAATTAGACTTGCTTGACAATGAAAAGCAGTTAGCAATGTTAGATTCATGCCTACCGGAAAAAATCAGGAACGAAATTTTTAACAGCTTCCGTGAAATTTACGACAAGGCCAAGAGCAGTGCGGACGAGTTACGGGTAATTAAAAAACGCCGCGCCGATATTGAAAGACAATACGCAAACGCAAAAGAAATTTTTGAGCTCGTTAAAATTGCCCGGCCGGAGCAGGGGCTTGAAATGAAACTCGAAAATTTATTGGCCGACATCACTCACAAAATTACGAGGCGCGAAAGAGCTAAAGAAAGCTACGACACTTTGACCGGCGGACTTTCTGAAAACGGCTTAATCGAAAAAACTGAAGCGCACTTTGAAGAACTTTATGAATTTATGAGCGATGAGGACGTTGAAGAAATACGCAGGTCTTTTGAAAATTTATATGACGCGGTAAAAAATATTTCCGGCGTGTTCGGAGACGATGAGAGCGATTTAACTTTGCGCGAAGAAATTGAAGCCAGGCTCGGAGCTTTGAGAAGATTAAAACGCCTTTGCAACATTCCCGACGAAAACGAATTATTAAATTACTGCGAGGAAATTTATAAAAATCTCGAATGGCTCGAAAAAAGTTATAAAGAGCTGGAAATTTTGTCGGCGCGTTCGCTCGAAGAAAAGAAAAAAGCCAACGCCCTAGCTATGGAAATTAGAAAAGCCCGGCACGAAGCCGCAGAAAATTTAGAGAAAAGAGTTAATGAAATTTTAGCCGGGCTCGCAATGACGGGAATAACTTTCAAAATAAATTTTCTTGGCCTTCAAAAATTAAAGCGCAACGGGGCTGACGGAATAGAATTTATTTTCAGCGACGGCTCGCGTGAGGGACGGGTCGAAAAAATTGCGTCGGGCGGTGAATTAAGCCGCTTGCTTCTGGCGTTACAGCTCTCGCTTCCAGAAGAGTGGCTGCCTCCCACGATAGTTTTCGATGAGGTTGAGGCAGGGCTCGGAGGCCGGGCGGCTGTGCTGTCGGGTATGCAGTTGAAAAAATTATCGCGTAAGTGTCAGGTTATTCTGGTAACTCACGAGGCCTCTATAGCGGCACTCGGCGACACTCACATATTAATTCGCAGGCAGGAGGGCGAAACTTTCATGAAAAATATTGAAGGCGATGAACGTGTGAAAGAGCTTGCGCGAATGTTATCAGGCTCGCCGGACATGACAGAAGCATTAGAACACGCGAAGAAATTAATTAAGAATGAGGAATAAAGCCCCAAATATGCTCGCGTGCTTTTCTAAATTTTTCGGGAATTTTTGACTCGTCGAGATTTTTCACTGCGTCTTCAGTTCCGGCGGCGCAGGCTTGTTCGTAGTACCAGCATTTATATTCCATGACGTTCAAAATTTCCTGCATGACTTCAAGCTCTTTTTTCAAAGTGTCCCGGCGTTTTCTAAATATATTCAGTCTTTTGTTCAATGCTTTGTCGCCCTGCGCGGTTATCTCCATAAAATTTTTAATATCTTTTATTGAAAGCCCGGATTTTTTCAGGCACGAAATTAATTTTATTGTCCTGTAATCTCCGTCATCAAAAATTCTAACGTTGTTAGCGTCGCGCTTGAGCGAGGGCAGCAGTCCCTGCTTATCGTAATATCTTAGTGTTGAGGCCGGAAGGTTTGTAATTTCCGACATTTCTTTTATAGAGTAAGGCATAACACATTCAGCTCCGTTTATTTTTTGCTGTTGAAATATTCTTTAGCATTATAATGATTATACTATTCTGCTATTCTTGAATTTTTTTCTAAGCGGAGGAAATATTATCATCGTGGAATTTTATAAAATCGGATTAGTTCCCGGCCCGGTAAGCGTCCCCGAAGAAATTCGCAGCGTATGGAAAAATGATTTTGCAAGCCCGGACTTAGAGGACGAATTTTTTAATCTTTATCGCGAAAATCAATTATCAGCGCAAAAAATTCTTCACACCAAAAACGACATCATCATAACTTCCGGCGAGGCTATGTCAATTTTATGGGCAAGTCTTAAATGTACGCTCAAGGCCGGCGAAAAAATTTTAACTGTCTCGTCAGGTTTATTCGGCGAAGGTTTTGCGGAGATGGCTGGAACTTTTGGGGCAGCCGCTGAAATTTGCAGCTTTGATTATGATGACGTGCCTGAACCTCAAAAAATTTATGAACATGCGAGAAAATTTAAGCCCAAAGTTATAACTGCTGTGCATTGCGAAACGCCTTCAGGGACAATTACGCCGTGCCTTGCTGAAATCGGGAAAATTGCTCACGAGGTCGGCGCGTTGTTTGTCGTTGATTTTGTTTCGAGCGCGGGAGGCGTTCCGCTTGACGTTGATAAATTTGAAATTGACATCGGCTTATGGGGAAGTCAAAAAGTTTTGTCGCTCACTCCGTCCCTTTCAATTTCGACAATATCTCAAAGAGCTTGGGAAGTCATCGAAAGCGTGAATTATTCCGGCTATGAGGCTTACAAAGATTGGCGCGGAGTTCCCGAAAAAAAATTCACGCCCTATACTCATGACTGGCACGCAATGAAAGCTCTGAATATTTCGCTCTCAAAAATTATTAATGAGGGAATTGAAAATATTTTTGCGCGTCATGAGAGAGCCGCAAAATTATGCCGTGATATGGGACGCAGTATGGGATTAAAACTTTTCCCGAAAGACGAAAAATTTTCTTCTCCTACTGTAACGGCGTTTTATGTGCCGGAAAAATTCACGTGGAAAAATTTTAATGCTCTCTTGCGTGAAAAAGGCTTGGCGGTTGGCGGCAATTACGGCTCATTAGCTGAAAAAGTTTTCAGAATCGGACACATGGGCAGTCAGGCTGATAACAAACTTGTTGAAAGGGGTATGAATATAATTCGCTCGGTGTTGCTATAATTAATGAAAATTACAGCAAAATTTCAAGAGGAGTGAAAAAAATTAGGGATTAGGAATTATGGATTAGGAATTGAAAAGTTTTTAGTTCCTACCTCCTGCCTCCTAACTCCTAACTGAAAAAATGTCTCTGCAGCAGAATGAACAGCAACAATTTATTGAGACCATAAAGCAGTTAGGCAACAGCGCGATATTAATTCACGTACAAGATGACGGAAAGCCTGAAGCGGTTTTTATCTCGCCTGAATACGCCGAAATGATGGAGGACACGCCGGAAAATTCAGCGCGCTTTAACTCAGACGGAGATTTCAGCAAAATTATTCACCCTGACGACTGGCCGATCGTTCAATACGTTCTCGAACATCACGAAGCCCCCGATAAATCTCCGACTATTCAGATTAGAAAAATCACGGCGAAGAATAATATTATATGGTGCAAAGTTCATTATGCTTTTATAACGATTGAGAACGAAAATTATACGTATTTAACTTTTTCAGATATAACGCTCTTCAAAAATTATGAGGAAAAAATCAGAACAAGTTATAACTCGATAGGCCAAAATTTTTATCATCAGGATAAATTTACGCTCGGAATGATCCGTGTAGATTTGACGCTTGACTCTGTCGAAGAAATTCGCGGACGCGATCTCTTCAGCTCTGATAAAAGTTCTATAATTTATTCAGAGATATTAAGCAAACGGGCCAAGAATTATATAAATTTCATAGAGCGCAAAAAATTTATTGAGACTTTCAACGTCGACAACCTTCTCGATGCTTACGTTAAAGGCAAAATTGCGACGAGGCAGGTCTTATTATCACGGCGCGAGAACGGAAATATATGTTACGTTGAAATTTCAGCCGCGATGACTCGCAACCCTATAACAGGCCACGTTACAGCCTTCATAACTGAAAGAGAGTGCAACAATTCAAAAGTTTATCAGACTATTGTTGATAAAATTCTCGTCCGTCAATTTGAAATGATAGCTTATATGGCAATAGGGCGTTATCACGTTACAGTCAGCGAGGATTTACCCGAAGGGAGCATTTTGCCGAAAGCTATGCACGAAACTTTTCACTCTTACATTAACGAAGAAATTATCCCGATTTTGCACGGCACTGAAGAACAGATTTATTCAATGGCCCATGCTCTTGCGCCGGACTCGATAGCATTCGGGACGCAGAAAAACGCTCTCTATGAAGTTAATATAGCGTGTGAAATTGAAGGAAAAATTTTTAACAAGCAGTTTAATTTTTACGCGGTCAATCCGGGATTTTATATTATTCTTGTCGCCGACACTACACGGCTTCACAAAGAACAGCAGGAACGCAGCGAACAGTTGGAAGAGGCTCTCGAACTTGCAAGGGCGGCAATGCAGCAGGCACGCCGGGCAAATTCAGCGAAGAGTGAATTTTTAGCTAACATGTCCCACGAAATCAGAACGCCTATTAACGCGGTCTTGGGCATGAACGAAATGATAATACGCGAAAGCACGAGCGACAGAATTACGACTTACGCCCGGAATGTTGAGAGTGCAGGAAAAAATTTGCTGTCAATCATCAATGACATTCTCGACTTCTCAAAAATTGAAGCAGGCAAAATGGAAATTGCCGAGAGCGATTATAAATTAAGCTCCGTTTTGAACGACGTTACTAACATGATAGTTTTCAAAGCGCGCCAGAAGGATTTGAAATTTGATGTCAAGGTCGATGAAAATTTACCCGACGGCTTATACGGCGATGAAGTCCGTGTGCGTCAGGTCGTTACGAACGTTTTGAACAACGCCGTAAAATATACTCACGAGGGCAGCGTTTCGCTTAACATTACCGGCGAAAAATTTGTTGACGAGGCCGGACTTGCTCATATAAATCTGGTTTTCAAGATCCGAGACACCGGCATCGGCATAAAAGAAGAGGACCTGCCGAAATTATTTAAGAAATTTGAGAGAATTGATCTAGTTCAGAATAACACTGTCGAAGGCACCGGGCTTGGCCTATCGATAACGCATAATTTATTAAATTTAATGAACGGTCAAATTGAAGTTGAGAGCGAATACGGAAAAGGCTCAACGTTCATAATATATCTTCCGCAGAAAATTGTTTCAGCCGAACCGATCGGGAACTTCCACGATAAATTTGACCGCTACGTTCACGCTATGAAGGCGTATCAGGAATCTTTCAGAGCTCCTGACGCTCATGTTCTTGTCGTCGATGATACGGACATGAATTTGACAGTTATCGAGGGACTTTTGAGTAAGACTGAAATTCAATTAGACACAGCCTCAAGCGGTGCTGAAGCCCTCAATCTCACAAAAGATAAAAAATACGATTTAATTTTAATGGATCAGAGAATGCCTCAAATGGACGGCACACAGACGTTAAATCACATTCGTTCGCAGGAAGGCGGAGCAAATATTGACACGCCGGTTATATGCCTGACTGCTGACGCCGTGAGCGGAGCAAGAAATAAATACATAGAAGAAGGCTTCACTGATTATCTTTCAAAGCCTGTTGAAAGCGCGACACTCGAAGCAGCCTTAATAAAATATCTGCCTGGTGAAAAAATTATCGTGCAGTCGGCTTCAGAAGCTATCAGCGAGCCCGAAAATAAAAATAAATCCGAGCTTGAAGAATTTTATTTGCACACTGACGGCCTGAGTTATTCGGAAGCTATTAAAAACTGTGCCAACGAAGAAATTTTAGCGAAAACCCTTCAGCAGTTTTATAACTCAATCAATAATAATCTGCGCGATATTGAAAAATTCTTTGCTGAAAATGATATTCATAATTACACAATAAAAGTCCATGCTCTGAAAAGTTCAGCGCGTTTGATCGGAGCGTCGGAACTGTCCGCACAGGCGGCATATCTTGAGGACTGCGGAAATAACAACGATGTTGACACGATAAAAGATTTAACGCCGGAGCTGTTGCAAAATTATCGGGCATATCTTGAAAAACTCGCGCCTCTGTATAAAAAAGACGATAGCGCAGAATTAATTTCGCGTGAAAAATTATACGAAGCCTACGAGGCCATAAAAGAGTTTGCGGCAATGTTCGACAGCGATTCAATAGACGGTATTATTTCAATGCTGCGCGAATATAAAATCCCGGACGAAGAAGCAGAAAAATTTAATTTAATTGCCTCGTGTGCCGACAGCGCAGACTGGGCAGGACTTGAAAATGCAGTTAGGAATTAGGAGGTAGGAGTTAGGAATGAAAGAAAAAATTTTATACATCAGCGACAGGCCTTCAATGGGAGCTGACATGCTGATAAAAAATTTGAATGACACTTTTGAAATTATGCGTGTGCGCTCAAGCGATGATGTTGATTATGAGCCTAAAATAATTCTTGTGAATATGGCAGGGCTCGAAAGTTCCGAAAAAGTCAAAAATTTCAAGGACGTTAAAATTTTTTTGCTAGGCACTCAATTTGAAATCAATAATTCAGATATTAAGGGAGCGGAATTTTTTGTGAGGCCGTTTAATGCTAACGAGATACGCGAAAAATTATCGGGTCTTTCAAAAAATGATGCTGAAGCTCAAAAAATTTTATTGCTCGTTGATGATGATGCGGTGATGTTAAAAACTTTACGCGAAGGGCTGAGCACGTCTTATAAAGTTATCCCTGCGAACGGAGGAGCGAACGCCTTAAAAATTCTTGAGAGAGCAACGCCGGATTTAATTTTGCTTGATTACGAAATGCCGGAGATGAACGGCCCGCAAGTTCTTGAAAAAATAAAAAGCAATCCGAATACTGCAAATATTCCCGTTATGTTCCTGACGGCAAAAACTGACGTGAAACTCGAAGAAAAACACATGCTGAAAACTTTGCCGCTTAAAGAAATAAAAACGATAATACAAAATTTTTTTGAGAAATAAAAATATATGAGGCCGTCTGCAAGTGTTGGACGGCTTTTAATTTTTTAATAGTGTTTAACGTCATCAGTGCTTTTAATTTTTTCTATGATGCTTTCAGCGTCCGGGCTTGTGAAAAATTTATATGTACTCTCAGGGACAAGATTTTTTAGCTTATCAAAATTTCCGTTCTTAATTGCCTGCCTCACGTCTGACGCGCTTATGACTTTGCCGTTTTCCCCGTCAGTTTTTCGCGGAACAATCACGCAATTTATACCGTGCTCAGGAAGTTTTTTATTCATTATCTCGTTATAAATTCCCGTAACTAAACTTTGAGGCTCCTCACCGACATAACGCGAATTAATGCCAAGAACTTTGGCAATTTTCACAAACACGCTTAAATCTAAATTTGCGTGGCTCTCTATTACTGCTCTGTCATCTTTTTGAAAATAGCTCGGAAAAGTTGCGTTGCTTATTATATATTGGCCCGTATCATGATAGATTAAATTTTTAAGGTGCGAAGTTCCCTCCATGATAAGTTTTTTTCTGATTTCAAAGGGAACAAGGGAAGCGTCCTCGCTCACAATGAAAACATGAAGAAAATCATTTTCGCCTGCGGCATTTTCTATCAAGTACTGATGTCCAAGCGTAAAAGGATTTGCGTTGAGTACGAGCGCGGCAATTTTCCTGCCATTGATTTTATTTTTAGCAAGCCTTTCCAAATAATCGTTGAACCCAGTCCGGCTGTTTTCCATAAAGACTATTTGATCTTCAATCCTGACGATTTCATAAAAGCCAAGATCCCCGAAAAATTTTGCAGAATCGCACTTCGTGTATAAAAATAAATGATAAATTTTTTTAGCGTATTCATATTGGACTAAATGTGAAACAATTTCGTTCATGAGTCCTTCGCCTTGATGCTCATGACTGACGGCCATGCAGCGCAAAGTATTTCCGAAGCAGCTCCCGGTTGCGATTACATTATAATCTTCGTCATAAACTGCGCACGTGTAGTCAAGATTTTTATCACGTCTTATGCCCTCGTTAAGCAGCAATTTTTCTACAGCGGCGTTTGCTTTTCTGTCTGACTTATAAACTTTAGAAACGGTGTACTCTGACATTATTCCCTGCTTAAAATATTAAAAATTGAAATTTTGGTTATATTCGGGAACTAATTTTCTTAATAATTTCAGTGCCTCGTTAGGATTTCTCAGTGCGTATTCAAGTGTAGTATCAAGTTCTGAATTAATGTGTGTTTCTCCTGATTGTATATTGCTGACAAAAATTTTCGGGTGCAGTGTTCCGTGTACGGAGTTTTCGTCATAAAATAGCTCTTCATAAAGCTTTTCGCCTTGTCTGATGCCGGTGAACACGATATTAATTTCTTTATAAGGCTCGTAACCGCACAAGTGTATTAAAAGCTCTGCCATTTCCTTTATAACTACGGGCTCGCCCATGTCGAGGACAAAAATTTCTCCGCCGTGTCCTAAAGCTCCGGCCTGAATAACGAGGCTTACAGCTTCTGGAATGAGCATAAAATATCGTTTCATGTCCGGGTGTGTAACTGTAACCGGCCCGCCTGAGGCGATCTGCTCTTCAAATTTCGGAATGACACTGCCGCGACTTCCCAAAACGTTTCCAAAACGGACGGCCATATATTTTGTCTCCGGGTAATTGCGCTGCTCATGCTCAAGAATTTTTTCAGCAAGTCTTTTTGTCGCGCCCATTACGCTTGAGGGATTAACGGCCTTGTCCGTCGAAATCATGACCACTCTTTCGGCGTTATATTTCCCTGCAAAGCGCGCTATAGTCCGTGTGCCGAGATCATTGACGCGCATAGCTTCACGCGGCGAAAGTTCCATTAAGGGCACGTGCTTATGAGCAGCGGCGTGAAAGACAACCTGCGGCCTAAACTGCTCAAAAAGTTCCTGCATTGCTATCTCGTCGGCAACGTCCGCGATGACAGGATAGACAGGAATATCCAAATTTAATTTGTTGAGCGACTCAAGCAATAAATATATTGACTGTTCGCCATGACCGAGAACATAAATTTCTGAAGGAGTGTTATAAATGACTTGATGAACGATCTCGCTGCCGATTGAACCGCCGGCACCGGTGATTAAGATTCTTTTGCCGTGTATGTAATTCATTGAGTGCTCAAGATTTATTTTTACAGGCTCGCGGCCTAATAAATCTTCAAGTTTAACTTTACGGATACGAGAGACAGAGACTTGGCCTCCTGCTAATTCCCGAAGGCTTGGCAAAATTCTGACCTGAACGTTCAATGGTGCCAAAGTGTTATAAATGTCTTTAATTTTTTTGCCGTTATATGTCGAAAACGCAATCAAAACTACCTTGAAATTTTCGCGTTCAACTATGCTTTTAATTTCAGCAGTGCTTCCCAAGACCATAAGCCCTGAGACGTGCATTCCGATTTTATTCGGGTCGTCGTCAACAAAACCGGCAGGGTAAAGTTCGTTTTCATTGCGCATTAAATCGCGTGCCAAAAATGCTCCGGCTTCACTTGCGCCTATTATTAAAGTTTTTAGACGCTTGCTTTTATTATTCGTGTGTATAGATTTTGTTAGCAGCCACGAAAAACGCAGCCCTCCGCAGAAAAATAACCCGGCCAAAAACGTAATAGCGAATGAAATTCGGGAGAATACGACGATTTTCAGCAAGGCGTTCAATATCAGAAAGACAGCGAACGCAAAAATATAAACGCCTGTAAATTTTATAAAGTCCTCCGTCCCGGCATGAGGCCATATAGTCCCATACTGAGCGAAGAGCGCGAACACAGCCACACAGACCGCCGGAAGTATAAGCATCATATAAGGCCACTTTTCGATCCCGGCCGGCACCAAGCTTCCCTCACGCAGGGCATAGCCAACATAAACGGCAAAGGCAAGCAAAACGAAATCAATCAGAGCAACGAAAAAAACTTTTCCTGCGGTCCTTCGCCAATTTTCCTGAATAGACGATATTTTCATGTCTTAACTTAAAATTTTTTATAAAATTATTTTTTTACTGTTATTTGCTCCGATTCGGTCAAGCTCGTTCAAAACTCCGGCAGGTGCTACGTCAATTTTCGGTCTATTTTGCTTTTCCGCAGCTTCCTGTAAACGTTTTTTCATTTCTTCAAGAGAATTTTTAATTTCTTTTGCGTCGCCCTTTATCCAGAGCATTAAATTATCTGCGGCGGCCTTTATAGTTTTATCGTCCGGCATTTCTTTTATCATTCCAAGTTCGAGCAAAATTTTATTTTCTTCTTTTATTGCGTTATAAACGTCTGCCTCGTTAAAAATTCCTTTACGGTATAAAATCCGGAACATTATATTAAATTTGCTCTTCTGGTTCTCCGTATCAAGAGACATCTCCTCGACACGCGACATGAGCATTCCTAAAAGATCATCTAGGCCTATCTGCATCGGCATATTTGTTCGTAAACTCCTTTTGAAATTAAAATAAAATTATATACACTCTACGTAATTCTACCATACGTTTTAATTTTTTCGTGTGCAAGCTGTAAAATTAAAGTAAAAAATTTAACAGGAGAATTTTCTTATGAGTATATCACTATACCGAAAGTATCGGCCACAAAACTTCGCAGGAGTAGCCGGTCAGAAAACCGCATTAGAAATTATAACTAACTCCATTGCAAAAGACAGAGTGGGCCATGCTTATTTATTTTCAGGATCGAGGGGCTGCGGAAAAACTTCGGTCGCTAGAATTTTTGCGAAGTCTTTGAATTGTCTGGACCGTCAAGATTTTGAGCCTTGCGGAAAATGTTCAAACTGCACGGCCATAACCGCAGGGGAAAGCCTCGACGTGATAGAAATTGACGGAGCTTCTAACAACGGTGTAGACAGCATAAGAGAATTAAAAGAGAACGTAGCACTCGCGCCGTTCACGTCTAAATATAAAATTTATATCATTGATGAAGTTCACATGTTATCGCAGGGAGCTTTCAACGCCTTATTGAAAACTCTCGAAGAACCGCCGGAGCATGTAATTTTTATTTTAGCGACGACGGAGCCGCACAAGGTCCCCGTTACAATTCGCTCGCGCTGTCAGCATATTCCCTTTCACGTCATAAGCCCCGAAGATATTTATAAACGGCTTGAACAGGTCTGCAATTTTGAAAATATTAAGGCCGAGCCGGAAGCGTTGTGGGAAATTGCGCGGCAGGCTGACGGTGCTTTGAGGGACGCTTTGTCTTTGCTTGAGCAGGTTACAGCCGCCGGAGATATAACTCTCGAAAACGTTGAGGCCGCTTTTGGAACAGGGAGCCGGCCATTTTTTGAACGCTGGATAAAAACTTTCAGGGCCAGCCCGGACGAGGCTTATATAAATCTTAAAGCAATGTTTGACGGCGGCGCGTCGGGCGCGAGAGTTTTTGAGGAGATGTTCGCAATCGTGAAGGACTTGTGGCTTGCGTCGAAGTGGCAGAAAATTGCGGACACTCTGGGAAATTCCGCGCAAGAAAAAAATTTTCTAAAGGACGAGGCAAAAAACTGGAAGCCCGAAAAATTGCATTATCTTCTGAACGTCATAAATAAAATTCTCACGCAATCGAGGCAGGGAATTAAAAACGATATTCTTTTGGGAATGTTCTTTATGATGCTTGAGGCTCCTGCGCAAATTCCCGAAGAAATTTCAATCCCCGTGCGCAGTGCTCCGCCTCAGCCGTCAACGCCGCAGCCCGTCCGAGTGCCCGAAAAAATTAAAGCAAATAAAGCAAACGTAATTGAAGCTGACGAAAATTTGAAAGAAAATTTGCTTAATAAAGCTCATGAAAAAAATTTTTTGATTTACTGCGCGCTTTTTGACGCTAGGCCGTATGAACAGGACGGAAAATTAATTCTCGACATGGAGCATATATATAATTACGAAGTTTTGAGGCAGGACAGAAATTCTGCGGCCGTGTCGAAAATTTTTGATAGTTATTCGAGCGTGGCGGTGAAGTTCGGAGCGGCTGAATACGTCTGCGCAAAATTTGAGAGCACAGAGAAAAAACAAACCTCAGAATTATCTGCTGATGAGACAGTCAAAGCGGAAGTCCCGGAAAATTCAGAAACACCGGGAGAAATTCCGCGCTCTGAAATTCCAGCGTTTGAAAAATTCAGGAAGGAATTAATAAGACTTCACACAAGACCGGAAGTAATTTTGATTAAGCACAGCGAACAGGAAGAAAATACAGCGGAAAGCGAAGCAGCAGCGGAACTCGACAAGGAAGAAGAAAAAGAAGAGGAGTAATACAGGTAGGAGTTAGGAATTAGGAATTAGGAGTTAGGAAGTAAAAAAAGCTCATTACTTTCTAAATTAACAACAACGGAGGAAAATAAATTTACAATGTCAAAAGAATTTGTGCATCTGCACGTCCACACGGAATATAGTTTGCTTGACGGGGCAATAAGGACAAAGAAGCTCGCGCAAAAAGTTGCAGGCTGGGAGAATAAAGCCGTAGCTATGACGGATCACGGCGTTATGTACGGAGCTGTAGAGTTTTACGAAAATTGCAAGGCCAACGGCGTAAAGCCTATACTTGGCTGTGAAACTTACGTGTCGCCGCAAGGAATTTCATCGCGTGAAAATAAACGCAACAATCATTTAATATTGCTCGCTGAAAATTCAGAAGGCTGGCACAATTTAATAAAATTAATTTCGATTGCGAACACTGAAGGATTTTATTACAAGCCTCGAATAGATCATGAGCTTCTAACACAATATCACGAAGGCATCATAGCGTCGTCAGCGTGCTTGGCCGGAGAAATTCCCCAGTTAATTTTATCGGGCAATGTCGAAGAAGCCGAACGCCTCGCGGTAAATTATCAGGCAATAATGGGTGAAAGAAATTTTTTTCTTGAAGTAATGCCAAATTCTTTGCCAGAACAAAAAAAAGTTAATACGGCAATTTTAGAAATCTCAAAGAAAACCGGTATCCCTATAATCGCGACGGGCGACGCTCATTATTTAGAGAAGAGCGACTACGATTGGCACAAGACCTTATTAAAAATCAACACGCACGCGGATCCTAACGATGACGCTTTCGGATTTTCAAAGAATGAATTTTATTTAATGTCTCCTGAAGAAATGTATTCAGTATTTGAAAACGAAATCCCCGAAGCTCTCACGAACACGCTGGAAATTGCTGAACGCTGTAATGTTGAACTGCCGTTAAAAACCGGGCATTATATCTTGCCGGATTTGGACTTGAAAGAAGGACAGACCGCCGAAGATGATTTAAGAGAGAAGGCCCGGGAGGGACTTAAAAATAGATTTCTGCAGGCCGGTAAGGGTGAAGTGCCTCAAAAATATTTAGAGCGTCTCGAATACGAGTTAGGTGTTATAACTCAAATGGGATTCTCCGCGTATTTTTTAATCGTCTCTGGAATTATTCAGGCGGCCAAGAGCAAAAATATTCCTATAGGGCCCGGACGAGGCTCGGCAGCAGGCTCTGTCGTTGCGTGGAGCTTAAAAATTACCGAGCTTGACCCTTTGAAATATAATTTGCTCTTTGAAAGATTTTTGAACCCCGAAAGAATTTCAATGCCCGATATTGATACGGACGTTTCGGACAAGGGGCGCGATGAACTTTTGCGTTACATCTCTCAAAAATACGGAAGCGACCACGTAGCGCAGATTATCACGTTCGGACGAATGAAGGGCCGTCAATCCGTCAAAGACGTAGGCAGGGCGCTGGGCGTTAATTATTCCGTCATGGACAAGACGGCGAAATTAATTCCCGCAATGGCAAAAAGCCTCAAAGAAGCTCTCGATACAACGCCGGATTTTAAGGCTCAATATGACAATGATTTAAGCGTTCACGGAATTGTTGACACGGCTATGAACATTGAGGGACTTGCACGGCATACTTCACAGCACGCCGCCGGAGTTGTAATTACTCCCGTCCCGATTACTAACGTTGTACCGGTCAAGCGCATCAGCACAGATCAAAACGTTGAGGGAGTCAGCCAAATAGTTACGCAATTTACAATGGAGCCCGTAGAAAAATTAGGGCTTGTGAAAATGGATTTTCTTGGCCTGAGCACGCTCTCAATAATTCAAGAGGCTCTCGAAAATATCAAGAACAACGGCAAAGAAGTTCCCGACCTCAATAAAGTTAATGAAGACATGAACGACCCTGCGACTTTCAAAATTTTGCAGGAGGCCGACACAATGGGAGTGTTTCAGCTTGAATCTGACGGCATACGCGCAATGCTTAGAAAATTAAAAATCGACCGCTTTGAAGATTTAGTCGCGGCTTTGGCTATGTACCGTCCCGGCCCTCTTGACAGCGGAATGGTCGATACATATATCGAGTGCAAGCACGGACGCAAAAAAGTAACATATCCGCACCCATTGCTTGAAAAAGTCTTGAAAGAAACTTACGGTGTTATTTTATATCAGGAGCAAGTCATGCAGTGCGCTTCGGTCTTGGCCGGATATACGCTGGGCGAGGCTGATATGCTGCGTAAGGCTATGGGAAAAAAGAAAGTCGATGTAATGCAGGAACAGAAAGCAAAATTTCTTGCAGGCGCGGCAGAAAATAAAATAGACTCGAAAACTGCCGCAGATATTTTTGATAACATCGAAAAATTTGCCGGCTACGGCTTCAATAAATCACACAGTGCGGCTTACGCTTTAATCTCTTATGACACGGCGTGGCTCAAAGCAAATTACAAGGCTGAATTTTTAGCGTCGTACCTATCAAGCCAGATGAAGGCCAAGAAAGAAATTTTAGGGCGTTATGTTCTAGAGGTCAGGCGCAGCGGAATTAAAGTCCTTCCGCCGGATATTAACACTTCAATGGAAAGTTTTACGGCTGTCGGAGAAGTCATACGCTTCGGGCTCGGCGCGGTCTCACGTGTCGGACATAATACAATCGAAATGATAGTGAACGAGCGCAGACAAAACGGACGCTTCAAATCTTTGTGGGATTTTATTCAGCGCGTGGATATGAGCATGATTAATAAAAGTGTCTTTGAAAATTTAATCAAGGCCGGAGCGTTTGATGAGCTTCATAAAAACCGGGCGCAGCTTATCGCTTCACTGCCGTTATATCTTGATGGTGCGCAGAGCTTGAAAAAAACGGATCAGTTTACAATGTTCGACATGTTCAACGCAGAAGATGAAGCCTCAGCAGAGCCGGAGATGCCGGACGTAAAAGAATATGATGAGCATGAAAAATTAAATTACGAGAAAGAAGTTACGGGCTTGTATATTTCCGGGCACCCTTACGAAACTTATTTTGAAAAAATCCGGCAGTGTACGAACTGCACGATCGGCGAGCTTTCACAGTGGCGCAGTGAGAATATAAAGCCATGTGTCGGAGGCATTATTACTTCGCTCACTGAAAAGACTACAAAGAAGGGCGACGCGATGTGCGTCATAAATTTTGAGGACGATGAGAACAGCATCGGGCTTGTAGTTTTTCCAAAGTTGTGGCAGGAATTAAAGGGCTATCTCGATAAAGGCTCGGCGTGCGTAGCTGAAGGAAAAATGGATGACAGGGGGCAGATGATTTTAGACAGGCTCGTGAAAGTTGATGAGCTTGAAAAGTCTCAGCGTTATGTGAACATTGCCGTTGATGTAAATAAAGAAAAAATAGACATGAAAGAATTTATTGAGAAATTGAAAAGCCACAAGGGAAACGCGAAAGTAATTTTAGAACTCAAGGACGAGGACGAGATCTGCCGCATATGTTTGAACGGCGTGAGCGTGAACCCGGAATTAGTTAGGAATGAGGAGTTAGGAGTGAGGGGTTAGAGTTTTTTATTTTATTCTTTCCAAAAATCTGTGTTGCCTGTTGAATGATACAGGGGATTGTCTTTCGTTTTTCTTTGCTCCTCGTAATCTTTCAATGCTTCGAGAGCCGGCTTCGTTAAGATAATTATGACGGGAATATTAATCACGACCATTAAAGCCTGAAGAAAGTCCGCTGTGTCCCAAGCAAGTCCGGCTGAAAGCACCGCTCCGAGAAAAACTAAGAATGTTGCGCAAAGTCTGTAGCACATCATAAAAGTTTTTCCGGGCTCTCTCTTCATTATGAAGCGCAGACAGCCTTCAGTGTAATAATAATTTCCGATTAAAGTTGTGAACGCGAATAAGCAGACCGCAACTGTTACGAATACCGGGCCAAATTCTCCGAGTGCCGTTTGAGTTGCAGATTGAACATAGGCCGCGCCTGCCGCGCTTGCTGAAGGTTCAACGCCTGAAAACAGGCACATGAAAGCCGTTGCTGAACATATTAACAGCGTATCAATGAAAACTGAAAGCATTTGAACAAGTCCCTGCTTGACAGGGTGCGACACGTCCGCCGCCGCCGCTGCGTTAGGTGCTGATCCCATGCCTGCCTCGTTGGAATAGAGGCCGCGTTTAATTCCGTACATTAAGCATGACCCTGTGAAGCCTCCGAAAATCGCTTTGAAGTCGAAAGCAGACTTGAAAATTTTTGCGAACACGTCCGGCAGAAGATTTATATTCATAATAACTACTGCCAGAGAAACTATTACGTATATAACGCCCATCAAAGGCACTAGGACTTCAGTAACTTTTGTTAAGCGTCTTGCCCCGCCAAGTACGCTCGCGCCGAATAAAACTGCTAAAACAGCTCCGATCATGTAAGGCGTTGAAGAGTTATAAAATGAAAACGTTGAGAAAGTATCCTGAGTGTTATATGACGCGAGCATGTTGTAACCGACGGCGTAAGTTAAAATCAAGACGATTGAAAAAATAACGCCGAGCCAACGCTGTCCGAGTGCGTCCTGCATATAATACGAAGGACCCCCGTAACTGCTCCCGTCCTTATCCCGCTTCTTATAGATCTGTGCAAGGGTTGACTCGATGAATGCGCTTGCGCCTCCGACGATTGCCGTTACCCACATCCAGAATATTGCGCCCGCTCCGCCGAGACACAAAGCCGTAGAAACTCCCATAATATTTCCCGTTCCGACACGCGAGGCCGTCGAGACCATTAACGCTCCGAATGATGAAGTAGCACCGAGATTGACGGGCTTTTCTGTTACAACTTTAATTGATTCTTTGAAGAGTCTTAGCTGTAAAAAATTTGTCCTGAATGTGAAATAAATTCCTGCGCAAATCAAAATGAGTGGCAGTACGTAAGGCTCGTACATAACGCCGTTAAGAGTATTTATAACTGAACTAAAGCTGTTAATTATTTCGCTCAAAATAAAAATAACCTCCTGAAGAAAAAATGAGGAGTTAGGAAAAAATTTTAGCTTCTAACTATCTTTTAACTCTTGCGCCGGCTCCGCCCATGATAGCTTCAACTTCTTTGACGCTTGCCATTGAAGTGTCGCCCGGCGTTGTCATAGCTAAAGCTCCGTGAGCCGCACCGTAATTCACGGCCTTTTCAGGGTCGCCCGTCGTCATTAAGCCGTAGACAAGTCCTGAAGCAAAAGAATCTCCGCCGCCTACCCTGTCCATGATTTCGAGTTTGTCGTAAGCCTTTGACATGTAAATCTCGCCGTCAGCCCAGCAAATTGCTTTCCAGTCGTTGACTGTTGCAGTCCTGACAGTGCGTAAAGTTGTAGCTACTGCTTTGAAGTTTGGATATGCTTTCGCGGCCTCGCCGATCATTTTTTTGTAGCCGTCAAGATTTAATTCCTTCAAATTCTCATCGTTGCCCTCAATCTGGAAGCCCAAGCACGCCGTAAAATCTTCCTCGTTGCCGATCATAACGTCAACGTATTTCGCAACTTCCTTGTTGACTTCCTGAGCCTTTGCCTGACCGCCGATCGCGCTCCACATTGAAGGACGATAATTCAAGTCGTATGAAATCAAAGTCCCGTACTTCTTCGCAACTTTGCAGGCCTCGATTACCGTCTTGCAGGCCTGTTCGGAGAGTGCCGCGTAAATTCCGCCCGTGTGAAGCCAGCGCACTCCAAGCTCGCCGAAAATATATTCAAAGTTAAAATCTTCGGGGGTTGCCTGTGAAATTGCAGTGTTAGCTCTGTCGGAGCAGCCGACCGCACCTCTGATGCCGAAGCCGCGCTCAGTGAAGTTAATTCCGTTGCGGCAGATGCGGCCGATTCCGTCAGTCTTTTTCCAGTAAATTAAGCTCGTGTTGACTCCGCCCTGCTCGATAAAATCTTTCATGAGCTTTCCGACTTCGTTGTCTGCGAACGCCGTAATAACAGCCGTGTCCATGCCGAAGCATTTATGAAGTCCGCGAATGACGTTATATTCTCCGCCGCCTTCCCACGCTCTGAACGAACGCGCCGTTCTAATTCTGCCCTCGCCAGGATCGAGCCTGAGCATAACTTCTCCAAGACTTACCGCGTCAAATCTGCAATCTTTTTTTTCTTTCAAGTTCAACTGCATATGTGATTGATCTTCCTTTCATCAATTAATTAAAGTTTTCGTGAAGTGTTTTTAATTATAGAGCATTTTCGTTATATTGCTCCAGCCGGAAAAAATTTTGTGCTAAAATATTTTTACCCAAGATTATAAAATTTTATGAAAGAGAAATTTTTACCACTACATTTACTACTACAAAAACCTCAAAAATTTTTTGTCCTCGCAAAATTTTACAGAGCTGATTAAAAAATTAGAATCACAAATTTTTTTTCAAGAACTTTGCCGTGTAGCCTTTATTTTTTTTCATGACTTCTTCGGGAGTTCCAGACGCAATTAAATTTCCTCCGGCCTCGCCGCCTTCAGGCCCTAAGTCAACGATATAATCAGCCGACATCAAAACATCAAGATTATGCTCAATAAAAACTACTGTGCTTTTATTGTCGTCTATAATCCTGTGAACAATCTCAAGCAATTTTTTAACGTCCGTATAAAATAATCCAGTCGTCGGTTCGTCAAGCAGATATAAAGTTCTTCCGCCGAATTTTTTTGAAAGCTCCTTAGCAAGTTTCACGCGCTGAGCCTCTCCGCCGGATAAAGTCAAAGCCGACTGTCCAAGCCTTATATAGCCGAGCCCGGCATCTTGAATAACTTTTAATTTATTTGCGATTTTAGGAATATCCCTGAAAAATTCCATCGCTTCGTCAACAGTCATGGCAAGAACGTCAGCAATATTTTTATCTTTGAATTTTACTTCGAGCGTTTCATGATTGTAGCGCGTCCCCTTGCAAATCTCGCAGTCGGAATAAATATCAGGCAAAAATAACATTGAAGTTTTAACACTCCCGGCACCTCCGCAAGCCTCGCAGCGGCCCCCCTTAACGTTGAAGCTGAAGCGTCCTGCTGAATAGCCCCTGATTTTAGCTTCGGGAAGAGCCGCGTAAAAATCCCGTATCAAAGAAAAAACGCCCGTGTAAGTCGCAGGGTTTGAGCGCGGAGTTCTTCCGATCGGGCTTTGGTCAACTAAGACAATATTGTCAAATTGTTCTGTGCCTTCGATTTTTTCAAATTTTCCCGGACGCTCGCGGAAATCGCGGTCTAAAATTCGTCTCATGCCTTTGTACAAAACATCATAAAGAAAACTGCTCTTGCCTGAGCCTGATACGCCGCTTATGCAAGTAAAAACGCCGACGGGAATTTTTATGTCAATATTTTTCAAATTGTGATGTGCCGCGCCGATGACTTTAATCCAGCCGGAAGGCTTGCGTCGTTCTGACTTTTTCACAATTCCAGTAGCTTCTCCGCGCAAATATTTTCCGGTCTTGCCGTCAGTTTTTATAACTTCCTCGTAACTTCCGGAGTGTAAAATTTCTCCGCCCTTCTCGCCCGCTTCCGGGCCAAGCTCTATTAATTCGTCAGCAGCCTGCATTGTTTCTTTGTCATGTTCGACAACTACAACGGTGTTGCCGAGATTTTTTATTGATCGCAGGGATTTTATTAATTTTTCTGTGTCTCTTGAGTGAAGTCCTATAGTAGGCTCGTCGAGAACATAAAGAACGCCGCTTAAATTCGAGCCGATTTGTGTAGCAAGTCTAATTCTTTGGCTCTCGCCGCCGGAAAGAGTGTCAGCCCGTCTCAATAAAGAAAGATAGCCCACGCCGACATCAACAAGAAATTTAAGGCGTGTTATGATTTCGTTGATGACTTGAGAAATTATTGCGCGTTCGGATTTTGTTAAATCAAAATTTTTTACAACGCTCACGAGCTTTTCAACGGGCATTGAAATTAATTCGCCGATCCCGTAGCCCGAAACCTTGACGTTCAAAGCCTCCTGACGAAGCCTCAAGCCTCCGCAGGTCTTGCAAATATCTTCCTCGCGGTACTGGGCAACTTCTTCAGCTACGTTTTCATTGTCGGCAAACCACTGTAATTTATTTTCGAGCCAGCCGACAACGCCCTCGTAACGTCCCATGTAAGGACGAGCAACGCCTTTTTCGTCAAAAATCATCGGTATTTTTTCGTCGCCGCTTCCGTTCCAGATAAAATCCTGAACTTCTTTGCTTAATTTTTTATACGGCTTTGTTAGATCCCAGCCGTGCTTATCCGCAAATAATTTTAATTTTTCAATTGTATGAGGTTTTGTCTTCCATGGAAGAATTGCACCGTCGAGTACAGAACGTTCAGGGTCTATTGTGAGTTCACGCGAATAATGTTCGTGGCTTCCCAAACCTCCGCAGTCAGGACACGCGCCCACAGGATTGTTAAACGAGAATAAACGCGGCTCAATTTCCGGCATGCCTATTTCGCAGTCGGGACACGAATAATTTTCCGTCATCGTATATTCTTCGCGTCCTTCGGGTTTGATTAAGACATAGCCGCTTGAAAGTTTTAATGCTGCTTCGATACTTTCAGCTAGGCGGCTGCGCTTATCAGGCGAAATTTTCAGACGGTCGACTAAAATTTCTATGTTGTGCTTTTTATTTTTCTCTAAAGAAATTTCTTCTTCAAGATAATAAATATTTCCGTCAACCCGTGCGCGTGTGTAGCCCTTTTCGCGTGTCTGGTTAAATAAATTTTTGAACTCGCCTTTTTTATTTTTCACGAGCGGCGAAAAAATTTCGACCTTCAAATTTTTTTCATGCTCAAGAATATAATCTAAAATTTCATCGATAGAATGACGCTGAACGGGCTTGCCGCACTTGGGACAATGAGGAATGCCGATACGCCCGTACAATAATCTTAAATAATCATAAATTTCTGTAACCGTTCCGACCGTAGAGCGCGGATTATGCCCCGTCCCTTTTTGCTCAATCGAAATCGCCGGAGACAGTCCGGAAATTTCATCAACGTCAGGTTTTTTTTGAACGCCTAAGAACTGACGCGCATAAGCCGAGAGACTTTCAACGTAACGCCGCTGGCCTTCTGCGTAAAGAGTATCGAAAGCAAGCGAAGATTTCCCCGACCCTGACGGCCCTGTTACGACGATTAATTTTCCACGCGGAATATCAACGCTGACATTTTTTAGATTATGTTCGCGTGCACCCTTAATTGAAATTTTTTCGTTCAAAATTCTTTGCTCCTTAATTTTTTTAAGATAAGATTTTTTTTCGTGCTGTCATTAAAAATTTTAATCATGATAACAAAACAGAGTATAAAAGAGAATAAGCTCTCTGAAGAATAACTCCAGAGAGCGATAATTTTCTTGATTAATTTGGTGCGGAGGGGGAGAATCGAACTCCCACAGCCATTTAGTTAGCCACAAGATCCTTAGTCTTGCGCGTCTACCAATTCCGCCACCCCCGCACTTTCATAGTGAGGCATGACGAAAGAGTATTATACTCTTGAAAATTTTTGCGTCAAGCTAAAATTTTTTTGCCCCTGCTAATTGTCCGCATGCCGCCATAATATCCCGTCCGCGTTCCTTGCGGAGTTCAAACTCAATTTTTAATTCGCTCAGTGCCCTGCAAAATTCTTTTATCCGAGCTTCCTGCGAGCGTTTTAATTCCGGCTTTGACGGTATCGGATTGAACGGAATTAAATTTATGTACGGGCTCAAGCCGTCAAGCAGTGCTGCCATTTCGTAAGCATATTGAACGTCATCATTAACGCGGTCGATTAAAGCGTATTCAATCGTAATTCTTTCGCCCGTCCGTTCTTTATAATGCCTCAACGCGGCGGTTAATTTAGCGAGCGGATATTTATTATTGACGGGCATTAATTTTGAGCGCAGAGCATCATTAGGCGCGTGAAGAGAAACTGAAAGCCTCAAAGGGATTTCAAAGTCCGCTAAATCTTCAATGCCCGGCACAATTCCCGACGTTGAAATAGTTATGTGCCGCGCTCCTAAATTTCTCATGTCCTTGTCATTTAATGCGCGTATCGCCGCAAAAATATTATCTTCGTTCAAAAACGGCTCGCCCATTCCCATAAAGACGATATTATTAATGTCAGCTCCGTTAATTTTTTCCATCATTAAAAACTGTCCGAGAATTTCTCCGCGTGATAAATTTCTCGTGAAACCGTTTGCGCCCGTCTCGCAGAACACACAGCCTAAAGGACAGCCGGCCTGACTCGATATACACGCCGTCATGTGTCCGCCGTGATTTAATAAAACGCTCTCGATTTTATTTCCGTCAGCCAAGAGCCATAAAAATTTTTTTGTCCCGTCCTTTGAAGTCTGCTGTTTAATTAATACCGGCAGCGTCATTAAAACGCTCTCTGTTAATTTTGCGCGAATGTCTTTCGAGAGATTTGTCATGTCGTGATAATTAAAAATTTTTTTTGCGTATATCCATTGACAAACCTGAGCGGCCCGAAATTTTTGCTCGTTCCATTTTGAAAATAATATCTGCCAGTCATTTAATGAAAGTTCTAATGCGTCGCAAGTCATTTAATTTTCCTCCTCTGTTATACTAAAGTCATTATATATCACTGGAAATGGAGGAATTTTTCATCTTGAACAAAGTCGTAAAAAATCTAGGGCTTTATCTTGTGCTTGTGCTTGTCGTTGTGTCGATGGTCAACTCATATTTAACGCCCGAAGAAGTTCAGAAACAATATGATGAAATAAGTTACAGCCAATTTCTAAAAGAACTTGACGCAGGACGAATAAAAATTTTACAGATAAGAAACAACACTGTTCCCGGCGAGTCAAGTTCTGCGGTCATTCAAGGCGAACTTGCGGACGGTCAGAGATTTTTAACATACAGGCTCGATGTTTCCGGGCTTGCTGACAGAGCGGCAGCTAAGGGCGTTACGGTAACGGTCGAAGCTCCGCAGCGAAACAGCTGGGTAATGACTTTATTAACGTCCCTCTTCCCGACGCTTTTATTAATCGGCGTGTGGGTCTACTTTATGAACAGTATGCAGGGCGGAGGCGGGCCAAGCCGTTTGATGTCGTTCGGACGGAGCAAAGCAAAATTATTTTTAGACAACAAACCTAAAATAAAATTTGACGCTGTCGCCGGCTGTGATGAAGCTAAAGAAGAATTGCAGGAGGTCATTCACTTCCTGAAAGACCCGGAAAAATTTAAGAAGCTCGGCGCAAAAGTTCCGAAGGGCGTTTTACTCGTCGGCCCTCCCGGCACAGGTAAAACTCTTTTGGCAAGAGCCGCCGCCGGTGAAGCCGATGTCCCGTTCTTCTGCACAAGCGGTTCTGAATTTGTCGAAATGCTAGTCGGAGTCGGAGCTGCGAGAGTCAGAGATCTTTTCGCTCAAGCAAAAAAATATCAGCCGTGCATAATTTTTATTGACGAGATTGACGCAGTAGGAAGGCACAGGGGCGCAGGACTTGGCGGAGGACATGACGAGCGCGAACAGACTCTCAATCAAATTCTTGTTGAGCTTGACGGTTTTGACGACAACAGCAACACCGTATTAATCGCCGCGACTAACAGACCTGATATTCTCGACCCTGCTTTGTTGAGGCCGGGACGCTTTGACAGGCATATTGTCGTTGACCGTCCTGACGTTAAAGGCCGCGAAGAAATTTTGAAAGTTCACATGAAAGAAAAACAATTTGCTGATGATGTCGATGTCAGCGTCCTCGCACGCAGCACTCCGGGACTTGTCGGAGCAGACATTGAAAACCTCGTCAATGAAGGAGCCTTGCTCGCGGCACGTAAGGACAAAGAAAAAATCACGATGGAAGATTTAGAGGAAGGCATTGAGCGCGTCATGGCAGGCCCTGAAAGAAAGAGCCGCATAATCAACGACCATGAGAAAAAAATTATTGCCTACCATGAGACAGGCCACGCGATTGTCGCAAAAATTCTGCCCGGTGCTGACCCCGTTCACAAGATTTCAATCATTCCTAGAGGACACGCGGCACTCGGCTACACTCTTCAGCTCCCGGAGGAGGACAGATTTTTAATCTCAAAGTCCGAGTTAATGAACAGGATTTCAATTTTATTGAGCGGACGGGTGAGCGAGGAAATTGTTTTTAATGACGTTACAAGCGGCGCGGCCAACGACCTCGAAAAAGCTACGGAGACTGCGCGGCAAATGGTAACCCAGCTTGGCATGAGCGACGCTCTCGGCCTCGTGAAACTTGGAAAGAAGCGCGAAGAAATTTTCTTGGGCCGGGACATTTCGGAGGACAGAAATTACAGCGAAGAAGTTGCCTATGCGATTGACAAGGAAGTCAAAAAAATTATCGACGATTGTTACGAACGTTCAAAAGAAATTTTGACAGAACACCGAGCCCTGCTCGATAAGATCGCAGGCGTGCTATTGGAGCGTGAAGTTATTGACGCGGAAGAACTCGACAAACTTATGCACGAGGACGACCTGCCTGCCGTCAGGCAGGACGGCAGGTAAGTGAATATGATATACTTTCGCAAATAGCGATATTTCAAGTAATTAAATAAAAATTATTTTAAGAAAAATTATTTAAGATTTAAGAGCCTGTTTAGTATCTAAAAATTATTCAGTTTTCACAAGGTTTTATCGAAATTTAACTGAAGCTAAATTTTCTCAGTCAGCAACGAGAGATATTTTCGATTCCCAGAAAGATACTGAACAGGCTCTTACAAAAATTTTTTATGAGTGAGGGATATGTAATGGGTAGAGATATACGTCAAGTTACTGGTGATACTGTTGAAGGTACTTTAAAGGGGGGCTTTTGGGGCTGTATTGCAGGTGTTGTGTGTGTTGCTGGTGCAGCTTTCACAGGGGGTGCTTCGCTAGCTGCTCTTCCCGCTTTACTTCCAGCTATAGGTGGTGGAGCGTTGGTTGGTACAAAATTAGGTGCTGGAGTGGGAGGAGTAGTTGGAGCTTTGGGAATGAAAGATAAAATTGATGCAACAATAACTCAAGATCTCTCTGAAGCGATAAAAAAAATGCTGTAGACCTGAACCTGTCCCTCTGAGTTTGAAAGTGCCGAGAGTAATTTCTCACGAGTTTTCTCATCGTTCTTGAAGTCCTTAGAGCCTGTTTAGTATCTAAAAATTATTCAGTTCTCACAAGGTTTTATCGAAATTTAACTGAAGCTAAATTTTCTCAGTCAGCAACGAGAGATATTTTCGATTCCCAGAAAGATACTGAACAGGCTCTAAGAAAGATTTAAGAAAGAAAGTCTGACTTGATGAACAGAATTGCAATTTTATTGAGCGGCCGTGTAAGCGAAGAAATTGTCTTTGATGACGTTACAAGCGGCGCGGCAAATGACCTCGAAAAAGCAACAGAAACAGCGCGTCAAATGGTAACCCAGCTCGGAATGAGCGACTCTATAGGACTTGTGAAACTTGGAAAGAAGCGCGAAGAAATTTTCTTAGGCCGGGACATTTCCGAAGACAGAAACTACAGCGAAGAAGTAGCCTACGCGATTGACAAGGAAGTCAAGAAAATTATCGATGATTGTTACGAACGCGCAAAGGAAATTTTGACAGAACGTCGCGCACTGCTTGATAAAATCGCCGAAGTTTTGCTTGAGCGTGAAGTTCTTGACGCTGAAGAATTTAATGAACTCGTTGAGAGTGAAAAAGAAAAAGGAAATCCGCCGGAGCTCCCGGAGGTCAGAGTCGATAATATTCCAAGCGCAGGGCACGATTTTTTAGCGTAATTAATAAAACGGTCGTGAGGTATAATAATATTAATAATAAAACCGTCCGGGAGAGGTCGGACGTTAATTGAGAAGGCTGTGCTGAAGTAGGGACTGCAATCCCCACCTCAGGCAAAAGCCTTCAAGCGGAAGATTACTAACGTGAGTTTATGGCGCGGATTAACTCCGCCACCGCTCGTACAAGTTCAGTGAGGGACTTTACGAGCTTTATTTTTAGATACATTTTGAAAAGAGTAAGGAGTTAGGACAAAAAATTTACATCGGAAGCAGAGCCCAGAGAATATTTATAATCGGGTCGAAAATAAAATTTATTATTCCCGTCATTAATAACACGAGCAGAATAATCATTCCGTAGTGTTCGAGCCAGTAATAATAGTGAAGATATTTATACGGCAGGAAAGCTTCAAGAACTCTTGAGCCGTCAAGCGGCGGTATAGGAATTAAATTGAACGCCGCCAAGCCCATGTTAATATTCACCATTTGAATTAAAAATATAAGCCCTGCGCGTCCCGTAAATTTGAACCAGTAGTCGCCCAAAAATCTAAAGAATAAAACTGTAACGACAGCGGTCAAAATATTTCCGGCTACCCCTGCAAGCGATACGATTATTAAATCTCTGCGGGGGTGCTTAAAGTATCTCGCGTTAATTGGAACGGGCTTTGCCCACCCGAAACCGACGAACAATAGCATTAAAGTTCCGACTAAATCAAAATGAGCAAAAGGATTTAATGAAAGCCTGCCGGAACGTTCAGCAGTCGGATCGCCTGCCATCTTCGCCGCAAAGCCGTGGCAAAATTCATGGAACGATAACGCCCATATAAGAGCCGGGATCGTTAATAAAAGTCTTACCGGGTCATGAAGTATTCTCATCATCTAAAGAGGCCTCCTAATCCTTTTTGCAGTTCCTGTTTAAGACGCTCCTGATTTTTCGGGTCTTTCAGTGCATTTTGAACGCCATCTTTAATTGCATCTTTAATGTCCTTTTTTTGTGTCGGAGTTGTCGAATTTGTCGAAGTCGAAGGCGCGGCCGTTGTCCCTGAAGTCTGTGTTTGAGTCTTCGGCGCGACGCTTGGAATATTTTTCTTGATTGCTTCTTCAAGTTTTTTCTTAGCGTCGTTATTATTAGTCGGCAAAATTACATCGACAGCGCGGTTAATAATTTTCTCTTGGAAATTTTCTTTTTGATTGTCCTTCGTGTCGGCTGTCTGGGCTTTCGGCTGCTCCTCTTTCTTCAAAGTTGACGGCCCGATTTTTAACCCGGAGAACGAAGGCGACACGGCTTTGCCCGAAATTCTTAGGTTGACAATTCTAAAATCTCCCGTTGAAGCGACTTTTTCAGCTCCTGCCATTCCGCCCGTTAAGAAGGCTTTTAATCCGTCCTGCAAGGTTGACGCTCCGCCCTTGAATAAAGCGTCAAGTCCGCCCTTGCTTCCGCCCTGTATCGCGTTGATGAGCTGATAGTTAATATTGCTCTCGGTCATGAAGTCAATGGTCGGTTCTTTTCCGCTGAAGTTTACAACTCCGTCCTTGATTAACTTTGCATACGTATAAATCGGGTCTTTGTTGTATGCGTTAGCTATTGAGCCTGATTTTATTAATAACTTCCCCGTCTGCAAAGCCAGCGGCGCATTAACAGAGGCGTATCTAATTCCATTAGAGTTATGAATTTTTGTGATCAAGTCGAGCCACTTGAAGCCGCTGATAGCTCCCTCGCCCATTGAGAAATTTCCTGTGCCTGAATAATTTGCCGTGTCCTTCACAGCTCCGTTGATCTTCATTGAAAATTTCCCCGCGCCCGTGATTTTGCCTTCAAGCCCTCCGGCCGCGTCCTGAATCAGAGCGTTCACGTCAATTCCTGACGCTTCGACATTGTCAGTAAATTTCATGTTCTTGATGTCAAAGTTGAGAGTGTTCTTTGCCGTTCCTCCGTAAAAATTCGCGGTCGCATTATTTGACGCAAAAGAATTTCCCGTGTACGAGAGAGGCACGTTAATTTTCGTCAAGTTCAGCCCGAAGGCTTTTATTGCCGGTGAGGTGATAGTGCCTTTGCCCGTCGCGCCCTTTTCATTTCCCGTCAAGTTGAAAGTTAATCCTGCAGTACCTGATAATTTATTTTTCATGTCAGGCATTTCGCGCAAAAGATTTTCGAGCTTTATATTATTTCCGCTGAGGGCGACGTTATATTTCAGAGGCGAGAATTGAATGTTGCCGAGTGCGACGAGTTCAGACCCTTCAAAGTCGGCGGTAACTTTATTAAATTTCAAGTTATTAGAATTTCCCGACAGATCCGCGACAATATTATTTAACGCGAAGCCCATAGCATTTAATGACGGAATACCGGCGTTAAAAAATATTTCGGGGTTGTCATTCGCGCCCGCGATTTTCAAAGAGCCTGACAATTCGCCTTTAACGTCAACGCCTGACGCAGCAGCAAGCGAAGCCAGAGCGAGTTTATTGAAATTAAAATTGAAGTTCAAAGGTTCCTTGCCCGACGCTGAAGCAGTCCCGGTGCCTGTTATAGTTCCTGCACCGCTTGAGGCTTTCAGAGTGTCGAGAGAAATTTTATCGCCGTTCTTATTTATTGCGGCGTTCACTCCGTTAAAAGTTACTCCGCTGGCGATTATACTTTTTGCTGAAGCGTTGATGCTAATTTTTTCGAGCTTCGTTAAATCTCCTCCGGCGGTGGTAGTTAGTTCGATGTCCCTTGCCGTAATAATATTCATGGCCTGCAAATTTTGAGACGAGGCCAAGAGCTTTATTGAAGGATTATTCACGCTGCCCTGAATTTTTAATCCGGCGTTGATTGTTCCCTTCAGCGCGTAGCTGTCGATGTCAGGCACGTAGGCTTTGAGATTAGCCGGAGACATTGCGATTGTCGCGTTGATATTCAAATTCGGGTTTGACGACGGAAGCAGCCCTACAGTTCCGCTCAAATTAATCGGCATTCCGTTCAACGTCCCTTCAGTTTTGCTTAACGTTAAAGTTTTATTGGCGAACTCAAAATTTATAACGGGCTTCGTAATTTTTTGATCAAAGCCGGAAAATGCCGGGCTCGTCAGCGAACCTTTAACGGCAGGATTTGCGATATTTCCCTTTAATGTTGCCTCCGCCGTAATAATTCCTGATAATTTATAATCACGGGCATTGGGTATCATGTACTCGATTTTTTTTACGTCGAGGTTTGCAAGTTTCGCAGTCAAATTAAAATTCGGCTTGATTAACATTGAAGCTATTGTTCCCTGTAAAAATCCGTTCGCGCCCTCAAAATTAAATTTTCCGTCAACGTGAGCCGTGTCGCTGTTCGCGAGTTTTAATTGAGCCTTGATGTTAGTTACGGCTTTGCCCTCGTACGAAATTTTAGGAGCGTTGAAATTCACAAGACCGTTCAGAGCATTAACAGGGCCGCTGATGTTAGCGTTGAAGGTCTCGACTTTTCCCGAAAGAGTTTTAAGTTCCGGGATCCTCAAAATTTTATCGAGCCCGTCTAAATTTGCTTCTGTGCCGTCAAGTTTTATCATGACCGAAGTAATTTCGTTCGGACGGTTGGCGACTGCCAGCTCTCCCTGTATCGGAATATTGAGCGCGTTGGCCTGAATGTTATTTACAGCGAATCTGTTGTCTGAATATGAAAGATTCGCGCTTGCATGTTCAACAGGGAAGCCGTAAATTTTTGAGCCTTTATAATCAAACGTCCCGGAAATTTTCGGAGCCTCCAGCGTTCCTAAAACGTCGGCGTTGAAATTCGCTTTGCCTGAAAAATCTTTCGCGTTTAACATTTCGGGATACAGCGCAGTCATTTCGCTCAAGTCAAGATTTTCAAGCGAGGCATGTAAATCTAATTTATTATTAATCAGTCCGCCGGTCGCTAAAATTTTTCCGGAGCCTAAATTAAATTCAGACCTGTTCACTGCCGTAAAGCCGGCTTCCTCGCCCATGTCGATATCGCCTTTAACAGGGAGGCCGTTAATATTTCCGTCAACGTCAATATTAAAATTAATTAAGTCTGCGCCGATTTCGTTCACTTCGACAACTCCGTATTGAGAAGAAAATTTGCTGTCTTTCAAAATAAATTTATCCAGCGGAATTTCGGGCACGGCTTTTTTATTTTCGTCCTCTGCATATGCGGCCGTAATCAAGTAGGAGGCAGAAGGCAGACTGTAGGAGTTAAAAGAGACCGAAGAAAATTTCCCCTTCAATTTTTCGATAGTCTTTAATAAATTATCAACGTCCATGTCCATTCCGCCTAAAGAAATTTCAGCGAGCCTGATTTTTCCCGTGAAGAGTGCAGGAAAATTTACACGTCCCGATAAAAATCCTGCGGACAAAATTTTTTGATTGTTATTATTTCCGTCAGCGATTTCAAAATTATGAAGCGTGTAGCCCTTTATCGGGTTGCCCGTCATTTTTTCGGCGTTGAGGGAAATTTTATAATTCTCGTCTAAATATTTTTGAGCCATTGATAAAATTGCGCTGCCTCCGATGTCAGCAAGTGAAAGAACGACAACAAGGACAGCAAGAATTAAAAATACTCCAGCCATAAATTTTATAAATCCCCCTGACCCTTTTGTTTTTTGCTTGGGAGGCGTTGGAGGTACTGCACGCCGCCTTCTCGTTGTGTGCTGCGGTTTGGGTATCAAAATATCATCAACTTCAAGTTCGTGAGCCAAAATATTTCACACTCCTATAATTTTTAGGTAGGAGTTAGGAGTTAGGAATTTTTATTTTTCATTCTTACTCCGTAATTTATAATTAGCTTTAATATTATAAAGAATATTATAAAGGAGAGAAAAAAATTTTAATGGCAATTATATTTTTCGTGAGCCTGATAATTTTTTTAATAATGCCCAGAACTTCTTGGGCGTGCATGACAATTCTTGTCGGTAAAAAAGCATCGGCAACGGGCGAAGTTTTAGTCGGACATAACGAGGACGCTCCGGGACGCTTCACAATGCAGACTCATCTTGTCAAAAAAAAGCGCAGGCCGCATGGAACAAAAATAAAATTTGAACCTAATCTCGAAGAAATTGAACTCTTCGACACGAGGACGAATCTTTTTTGGGCGGAGGCAAAAACTCTCAGCGAAAATTATTCCGACTCGGCGTTCTGTGATTTTTACGTCAACGGCTACGGGGTTGTAATCTGCTCGAATAATTGCGCAGACTCAAAAGAAGATAACCCTGAATTATTGAACGGCGGAATAGGCTATGGACTTCGGCGGCTCGTTGCGGAGAAGGCACGCTCTGCAAAGGACGCTCTCGAAATTGCCTGTAATTTAGTTGAAAAATACGGCTATGCTTCGAGCGGAAGGTCTTACGCATTTTCAGACAAGGAAGAAATTTACGTAATGCAGATTGTTCACGGAAAACATTACGCTATTGCGCGAGTGCCTGATGACGAAGTCGCCGTAATTCCCAATCACTACACGATAAGAGAACCCGAAAAAAAATCACGAGGCTATGAAAATTTAATTTCTTACGCAAAAGAGCGCGGCTGGTACAAAGAAAGCGACGGAGCTTTTGATTTCGCGAGAGTGTATCAGGCTGAAAATTCATTTGGGCTTGAAAAGAATACTTACAGACACGTGAAAGCCTTTGAAATTTTATTGGACATGGATTTATCGGGATTGTTAAAAACTGAATGGCAGCCGCTCCCGTTTTCGATAAAGCCTGCAAAAAAAGTTGACATCGACATGCTGAAAAAAATTTTGCGCGCCCACAACGAAAATTTATATCACTTCGACAAGCCTATAGGAATTTGCAACTTTGAGACGCTCGAAAGCACAATCGCGCAGATAAGGCACAACCCCGACAGAATAATTTTACGCAAAGCTCTCGGCCGTCCGTGCTGCTCGCCGTATATCGCGTGGTACTTCGGAATAAATTCAGTTCCTAAAGATTATGAAGAGAAGGACGCGGAAACTTCTCTGCGCGAACATTTTTTGACAACGCCCGAAGACATGGAAGAAAAAGACAACGCTTGGGATAGGGCACTAAAAATTTGTGCGGAGTGCGAAGCTCATCATGACGATGAAAATTTTGAACTCAAGAAAAAAATTTACGCGCTCGAAGAAAAAATCGAAAACAAATTAAAAACTCTCGACCCTCAAATTGAATTAAGACTACGCAGCGAACCGCGAATAGCCCGTGCAATGATGGACGCGGCTCTGCTTCAATGGACGAAAGAATTTGAACAGTTAGGAGTTAGGAGTTAGAAGGCAGTAAGTTTTCTACGCTGTTCTCTGTAAAATTCCTTTCATTGAACAAATTGCCCAGTTAATATTAACGGCCGTTATGATGCTTCCGCAGTATTCGCATTTAGCGGAGGCATTTAATTTTATCGGCGCACCGCAATGAGGACATGTATCAGATTTCACGCCTTCAGCTTCGGGCCGTGTCAAAGAGCCTTTCTTGCGCGACAATTCTATTTCGTATTCTAAAAATTTTTCTTTGTCCCTGTCGCCGGAAATTAATTTGCCTGTAAAATCATCGAGAACATAAGAAACAAAGCGCGAATTTAATCCGACTGTGAGATAATCGCGTCCGCCGGACTGCCGCCAGCCTTTAATATTTACATCAAGCACGGCTATTCTTTCAGTGTAATCAGTTCTATGATTTTTCCGTAACTCATCGAGCTGTCTATCCATTTGATTATAAAATGCGTCAGTCATGTACGGACGAAACGGGCTAATATCTTTTGCGTGCCAAGCGTCCTGCATTTGAACGAAAAGATTTGCCATTAATGTTTTAATATCTTCTTCGTCAAAATTCGGATCAAGTGCCAAGTATTTTTCAATCTGTTTTAATTTTTTCACCGGCGCAGTTTTTTGAATTACTACCGGCTCTTTTTGCGTTGTCTCAGGCCATTTCCCCGTGAAGATAAAATAAATTCCTCCGAATATCCAGCCTATTGCAGTTTTTATAATATCCCATGCTAATTTGAAAACGTAATAAATAAACGCAAAAGACGCAAGCACGATTGAGCCAATAGTCATTTCCCCGCAGTCAGTGTCAGCTTCGTCATTATAATCGCTTGAATATGAACTTGAGCTTGAACTTGAATATGAGCCGCCGTAATCTGAAGTGCTTGAAAAATTTCCGAAGTCAGGCCAAGCACTGCCGACAAAAATTATTAATGAAAAAATTATTAACGCAATGAAAAAACTTTTTCTTTTCATTCCTAATTTTTAACTCCTACGCTGTTCTCTGTGAAATTCCTTTCATTGAGCAGATTGCCCAGTCTGTATTAACAGCTGTGATAATACTTCCGCAGTATTCGCATTTAGCTGAAGCGTTTAATTTTATCGGCGCACCGCAATGAGGACACACGTCAGATTTTACGCCTTCTGTTTCAGGAGTTGTAAACTCGCCGGATTTTCGCGTCAATTCAATTTCGTATTCTAAAAATTTTTCGCGTTCTCTGTCGCCTGAAATTAATTTGCCCGTAAAATCATCAAGAACATATGAAACAATCCGCGAATTTAATCTCACAGTAATATAATCGCGCCCCGTTGACTGTCTCCAGCCTTTTAAGCCGACGTTAAGCACGGCAATTCTTTCAGTGTAATCAGTTCTGTGATTTTTGCGGAAGGCTTCGAGCTGTCTGTCCATTTGATTATAAAAAGCATCGGTCATGTACGGACGAAGCGTGCTGATATCTTTGTCGCGCCATGTGTCCTGCATCTGAACATAAAGATTTGACATCAACGTTTTAATTTTTTCTTCATCAAAATTCGGGTCAAGCTCTAAATATTCATTCATCGGCCTTAAATTTTGCGTGGGTGCGTCAGTGTTAAGCATTATGGGCGCGTTGCGTTTGCCCTTCTTCATTTTTATGAGCAGGAAGAAAATAATAACGAGCACAAAAACGAGAATAACTCCCTCAATGTCGTCCGATGTGCTTCCTCCGAGCGTCCCTGCTGTGAGCGGCAGAACATTAAAATTATTTGTGTCGCCTAAACTGACGCTGCGGCGCGTTGAACTTCCTGAGCCGTAGCTTCTCGATGATGACGAAGACGAAGAACTCGACGAACTATCGTAATCAGAGTTTCCGGAAAAGCTCCCGAAATCCGAATAAGCGTCCCGGTTAAATACGAATACAGCAAGAATAAAAATAAAAATGCAGAGAAAAATTTTGCGTCTCATAAAAAATAATCCCTCCCTAAAAGTTAGTTCGGAGGTAGGAGGCAGGAGTTAGGAAATAGGAGGTTAGAACTCCGCCGCGCTCTTTCCTGCGATCCTTCCGTAAACAACAAAATCAGCTACAGCAGTTCCGCCGAGCCTGTTGCCTCCGTGTACGCCTCCCGTAACTTCTCCGGCCGCGAATAATCCCGGAATTATTTTGCCGTTGCCCCTCAGTACATGCCCGGCTCCGTCAATCTTTAAGCCGCCCATCGTGTGATGAATGCCCGGCGTAACTTTAATCGCGTAGAACGGTGCTGTATCTAACGGGTTAATAAAACTCGTGCGTCCGAAGTCAGGATCGTTGCGTTCTTTCACGTAGCCGTTCCAAGTTTTGACGGTGTTCGCGAAAACGTCAGCAGGAAGATTAACCGCTGCCGCTAAATCTTCGTAAGTGTCGCCTTTGAACGTGTAGCCCTTTGCGATATAGCCTTTAATAACAGAGCTTTCATCGACCATTTTTTGATCAATTATGAGCCACGCAAAAGAATGAGGCTGTGCGATTTCTGCCTTTGATACCACGTCGCGTGTTAAAACTTCGTCAATAAATCTCTTGCCTTCGGTATTAACGAGAATAGCTCCGTCGCCGCGAAGTCCCTCAGTGATTAAATTTGAAGAATCAAATTGCACGGTCGGGTGAATTTGTATCTGCTTCATATCGACAACAGCCGCTCCGACTTCCTGAGCCATAATAATTCCTTCTCCCGTTGCTCCGGGTGCGTTCGTTGTCATGAAACCTTCAAGCGCAGGGTTAAGCATTGCAACCATCTTCAAATTTGCTCCGAAACCTCCTGTTGCAAGAATTACGGCCTTTGATTTTATTGTTATCTTGTTGCCTTTGCTATCTGCCGCAACTCCGCAGACGCTGCCTTTGTCGTCCGTAAGAATTGATTTCGCCATTGTCTCCGTCATCAGGGTTATATTTTTTCTGGCTTTGCAGGCTGCTTCGAGTTTCGGTATCATAGTCGCTCCGACGGACAAGACTTTTTTATTTTTGTCAACGGGTCTGTGTATTCTCTTTACTGACGCGCCGCCGGCCGCTCCTACGGAACTTAAATCAATATCGACTGTCTTGAGCCACGCTATAGCGTCTGCAGTATTGTCGCAAAGAGCTTTTAATAATACGGGGTCGTTAATTCCGTGTCCGCCGATTAAAGTATCAAGCTGCATTAACTCGCTTGAGTCAAAGTAGCCTTTTTCGCCGTCAGCTTTCCATGCGTCATACTGCTCTTTAACTTTTGCGGCCAAGTCGCTGATAACTTTATGACTGCTCCATTTATCTGCGGCAGTCTTGAGAGTTTTTTCAACCCCTGCGGCTTCGTTGAATTTGTTGCCCGACTGTTCAGGAGTGTGAGCGGCATTCATTCCGCCCGTAGCTCTGACTGAATTTCCGCCAACCATCGCCTGTTTCTCGATCAAGATAACTTTTTTTCCGGCATCTGCGGCTGTGATAGCGGCGATCATTCCTGCACCGCCCGCGCCGATTATGGCAACGTCAGTCTCGAAAATTTTTTCTTCAGCTTCTTTAACGTCTGCGGCTTTAATTTTATAGTCGTCAGGGTTGACTCCTGCGGCTTTCAAGGCGGCCTCAGCGGCTTTCAAAATTCCCGTTGAGCTTATCGTCGCGCCGGTCATAACGTCAACGTTAATAGCGTTCTTCTCGACCATTTCCGCCGGAAGTTTCTCAATAGCTACCGAGCCTATGCCCTGCGTTTCTTTAGGGCCTTCTGCCGTTACATTTTTAATCTTGCCCTCGTCAAGAGTAACCGTTACGGTGATCGCGTCAGCTCCTCCGAAGCCGTCCGCCGTCGCTTTGCCTGTTATCGAAGTGTCTTTGGCCTGCGAGGTGTTGAGCATAATAACCGCCATTAATAACAATGATACGATTACAAATACACGTTTTTTCATTATAAAAATATTCCTCCTTAAAAATATATGAGTCAGGGATAAGAATTTTACCTCCTAACTCCTAATTCCTACCTGATTAAAACTCTGAAGCCGATTTTCCTGCGATTCTTCCGTAAACTACGAAGTCCGCTACAGCATTTCCGCCGAGCCTGTTGCCGCCGTGAACTCCTCCGACAACTTCGCCGGCCGCAAATAATCCCGGAATTTTTTCGCCGTTGGCTTTGAGAACGTGTGCGCCCGCGTCAATTTTTAATCCGCCCATCGTGTGATGAATGCCCGGAGTAACTTTTATCGCGTAGAACGGGGCCGTGTCTAACGGATTAGCAAAACTCGTGCGACCGAAGTCAGCGTCCTTTTTATCTTTTACATGGCCGTTCCATGTCTGCATGGTCTTTGCAAAAACATCAGCAGGGATATTAATTGCCTTAGCTAATTCTTCGTAAGTATCGCCTTTGAACGTGTAGCCTTTTGTTATATAGCCCTTAATGACTGAAGAAGCGTCCGCCATTTTGTTATCAATCACGAGCCAAGCGAATGAGTTAGGCTGATCGATTTCTGCCTTTGAGACTACATCGCGTGCAAGAACTTCATCAATAAATCTTTTGCCCTCTGTATTGACAAGAATAGCTCCGTCTCCGCGAAGTCCTTCGGTGATTAACGCTGAAGTATCAAACTGTACGGTCGGGTGAATTTGAATTTCTTTCATGTCAACGACAGCCGCGCCGATTTTTTGAGCCATTGTAATTCCTTCGCCGGTTGCTCCGGGCGCGTTAGTTGTCATGAAACCGTTGAGAGAGGGTTCGAGTTCCGCAACCATTTTCAAATTTGCTCCGAAGCCCCCTGTCGCAAGAATGACGGCTTTTGCTTTAAGTATTACTTTGCTGCCCTTGCTCTCGGCTTCAACTCCGCAGACGTTTCCTTTATCGTCCGTAAGAATTGCTTTTGCCATTGTCTCTGTCATTATCGTGATGTTTTTTCTTGCTTTGCAGGCCGCCTCAAGTCTTGGGACCATGTAAGCACCGACGGAGACAACTTTTTTCTCTTCATTCAGGGGTCTGTGAATACGCTTGACTGACGCGCCGCCGAACGCTCCTACAGAACTTAAATCAATATTAACCGTCTTGAGCCATTTGATAGCGTCCGCAGTATTTTCGCAGAGTGCTTTGACAAGTTAAGGATTATTAATTCCATGTCCGCCGATGATTGTATCAAGCTCCATTAACTCGACTGAATCAAAATAGCCTTTCGGGTCTGCCTTCCATGCTTCGTACTGTGCTTTGACTTTCGCGGCCAAGTCCGCAATAAATTTGTTGTCCGAAAATTTTTCAGCGGCCTTGAGAGTTTTTTCGATGCCTGCATTCTCACCGAATTTATTTTTATCCTGTTCGGGAGTGTGCGCGGCATTCATTCCGCCGGTAGACCTCACAGAGTTTCCGCCGACCATCGCCTGTTTTTCAATTAAGATAACTTTTTTCCCTGCGTCTGCGGCTGTGATAGCAGCGACCATTCCTGCACCGCCCGCGCCGATTATCGCAACATCGGTCTCAAAAATTTTTTCTTCAGCGGCTTTTGCACTGTCTGAACTTTTCTTATAATCTTCGGGATTTACTCCTGCGGCCTTCAACGCGGCTTCAGCTGCTTTCAAAATTCCCGTCGAGCTGAAAGTTGCGCCGGTCATGCCGTCAACGTTGATTGAATTTTTCTCGACCATCTCTGCCGGAAGTTTCTGAATAGCGACCGAGCCGATGCCTTCTGTTTCTTTCGGGCCTTCTGCTTTTACGCTCTTGATCTTTCCGTCCTCAACGGTGATCGTTACGGTGATCGCGTCAGGGCCTCCGAAGCCGTCCGCCTTAGCTGTGCCTGTTACCTCTGCGGCTTGTGAAACAGGACTGAACGCTATAACCGCCATCGTTATCACTGATAGAATTAAAAATACGCGCCTTTTCATTACACGTTCCTCCTCATAAAAAATCTTGAATATCATTACGGTGAGTATATTATATAATCTAATCACATTAAAAATTTATTTTTACAGGGGGATTTTTGCGTGGCAAAAAAATTTTCGTTCACGTTTTTTATTTTTATTCTTTCAATTTTTACATTAACAATAATTCCTTCGGCAGGTTTCGGAGCTGACGCTAACAATAAAGAAATTGCTATCGATTACGTAACTAAAATTCAAAACGAAATCAGCGCGGACCTCTCAAAATTAAGAACTGCAATAGAAACTGAACTTGCCGACATAAAACTTTTAAGCTCGGATATTCAACAAAGACTCGCGGAGCTTAATATACTAACCGAAAAATCTTCGGACGATATGGCAGCATGGGGCTACACTGACGAGCAAAGAGAACTCCGCACTCAGGTTTTGTCGCAATTAACCGTCGCTTATGCTGCGTATGACTCGCTCTATCAGACTTCTCTGAGCAATAGCAAAGAGACTCAAGAAATTGACGCGGCCTCGCTTAAAAATGTAGAGTCGCCGGATATTAATTACAGCGACGAATTAAGAAAAGAGATTAATAAAACTTCAAGCAATCTTGACGTTCAAGTTTTTTATCTGCAAACTAAGACAAATAAATTACGATTAGAATTAGCAGAAGCTATTGAGATGCAAAAAAAATTAAAGGCTGCTCAAGAAGGCGGAGAAGCTCTCGAACTTCCACGAACTTATATTTTAAGAGTGGAGCTTGCTAAATTAAACGTAGCTTTGACTCGCTTGCAGGTACAGGCTCAGAGAAAAAACTTTGACACTAACGTAGCCACAATTCAACGATTAAGACGGAGGCTCGCGGATATTCAGGGGAAGTTAATTTTTCCTCAAGAGCTGTTAGATAAAAACCTCGAAAAAATTCAAACGCGCTTGAATGATTTAACAAAAGAATTGAACGATGCAAGGAAGGCTCTTGACTCGGCTCATGCTTCGTTAGTTCGCTCACGGGCTGCGCTTGGCTCGGCTGATGTAAATGTATTGACTAACGCCTCATCTGCTCATTACATGGCACGAAACGCAAGAGTTAATTACTGGGAATACATGATAGCTTTGCTTGATGATGAAATAGAGATTAACCTCGAATTTCAGCAGACATGGCGCGAAAGATTCAAGCTCTTCAATGACAAAGCAAGCGGCGAAGAAATTTGGAAGATCCGAGAAAGTTCGCAGGCAAGAATCAACGACCTTACTACACAGCTTGAGGGCGTTAGAACTCTCGAAAACACATTGCTGCTTCAGGCCGACAGCATACAGGCCCATGCAGAGACTGAAGGAATTGCAAGCACCGTTCAACAAAGCATTATACAGGCCGCAAATAATTACAGAAAAATAGTTTCGGATATCTGCAACAGATACGAGGCACTGATCCCTGACGCGATTTTTTTACAGCAGCGGCTCTACAACGAAGCGAATGACAACATAAGCGCGTTGAGGCTTGCTGAAAAAGTCAGCTCTTTCAGCAAAGATACAATTATGGGATTTTTGGACACTGAATTATGGCAGGGCGAGGGCTATTCCGTAACAGTCAGCAAATTAATCATCGCTATATTTGTATTTTTATCGAGTTTCTTTTTAAGTTCATGGGGCAGCAACTGGATCAAGCGCAGAATGTTGAGACGCGAAAAAGTCAGCATAACTGCCGCTAACGGTGTTCAAAGAATTGTATTTTATATCTTATGGGTGGCATTCGCTTTAATCGCCTTAAACATTGTAAAAATTCCTTTGACGGCGTTTGCGTTTATGGGCGGTGCCTTTGCGGTCGGCATAGGTTTCGGAATGCAGAACATCTTTAATAATTTAATCAGCGGCTTCATTGTAATTTTCTCGCGTCCTTTCAAAGTAAATGACATTGTTGACGTAATGGGAATACAGGGAACAGTTGATGACATCGGCTCGCGCTCAACGACGATAAAAACTTGGGACGGCTTTGATGTTGTCATGCCCAACAGATATTTTCTTGAGAACAGCGTTACGAACTGGACAAAATCTGACTTAAAGAAGCGCGAAATATTAAAAGTCGGCGTAGCTTACGGCTCCGACACGCGGCGGGTCGAGAAAATTTTGCTGGAAGTTGCAAGAGATCATTCGCAAGTCCTAAAAAATCCTGCGCCTTTCGTAATATTCAAGGACTTTGGCGACAGTTCTCTTGATTTTGAAGTTTATTACTGGATAGAGCTGCGGACATCGTCGGGAATGAAAGTATCAAGCGATATGCGTCATCACATTGCGGCGGTGTTTGAGCGCGAAGGAATTAATATCCCGTTCCCTCAAAGAGATATTCACATCATCAATGACGAGTCGAAGCCCGTAGAGATTAAAGAAGATACTCAGGAAGATACAAAAAATGCCTGAAAAAAATTCATGGCGCGATTTGCAGACGGATAATCTGTGCCGCGCCTTTTTGAAATTAAAAGATATTGATGAAGTCTATGCTTTTCTTGAAGATCTTGCGACGATCGGCGAAATTAAATCGATGGCACAGCGTCTCGAAGTCGCAAGATTGTTGAGCATGTCAAAAAAATATCCCGAAGTTGTGAGCGAAACAGGCGCGAGTACAGCAACAATCAGCCGCGTGAAAAAATGTCTCGACTATGGAACGGGGGGTTATAAATCTGTCTTGAGCGGCTGAAAAAATTTTGCGACTCTATTTTTTTTGATTGCCTCGTAAATTTTTATAATCGCTAAAATTTTTTGAAATTTTTGTAGGTGTAAATGTAGTGGTAAAAAAATAGCTCTCGGTTTTTTTCCGAAAGCTGCTAAAATATTATAACATTATCCAAAAAATAATTCAATCTAAATTTTATTGGACTAAGGAGAAATTTTTTATGAGAAAGTTTTTAGCAGTTATTGCAATGGTTTTGTTGCTCACAGCTCCGTCTTATGCGGCGGCAAAATTTGTTACTTTTCCCGGACTTGGTACATGCACCGGAACTTACGTGCGCTACCGTGCAGAAGCTGACACTAACGCCGAAATTCTCGGACGGCTCAACACTCCCGAACAGGTTATTATTTTGAGTCAGACATCAATCGACGGCGATATATGGTACGAAATTGAAGACCCTCACGGCGAAGACGTTGCTTGGATTTTTGGCAAGTATATCGTGCCTGTATTCAGCGAAAAAAATCAAAGAACAAAGACATATTCCCTCATGGTTGATATTTTGCAAAATTACGGAATAACACGCGACAAAGGGAAATTTTATGACGGCCCGAAAGCAAAAGTCCGCTATAGCGACGGCGGATATTTGAAATATCTTGAAATATCGCGCAAAGGCTCCGCGTTCGGCGAGATTCAAATCGGCGATGGAAGAGAAAAAATCGCGGAAGTTTTGGGCGAAGATTCCGCAAATGATGATGAATTTCTAGTTGAATACCGCCTCGATGAAGATACATGTATAAGATTTATTCTTGAAGACGATGTAATTCAAAGAATGGTTTTTGAACGTTAAACACAAAAAATTTTAAGGAGAAATGAAAATTTTTCATGAATGATTTTTATTCTTACGGGTTACGAAAAGAATTATTAAATGCCATTGAGCAGCACGGTTTTGAGGCTCCTATGGAAGTTCAGGACAGAGTGCTCTCAGAGGAATGGAACAACGATTTAATCGTCAGAGCTAAGACAGGTTCAGGAAAAACTCTCGCGTTTCTTCTGCCGCTGCTGCAGGAGATGAAAATCGGCGAACGCTCGCCAAAAGTTTTGGTGCTTGCTCCGACTCGCGAACTTGCCCAGCAGACTGCCGACGAAGCAGAATTTTTGGGAAAGTTTTTAAGAATTTCGGTTGCGTCTTTAGTCGGAGGCATGGATATTTATCCGCAGCTTAGGACACTCAAGCACGGAGCCGCAATAATCGCAGGGACTCCCGGCCGCGTCCGCGATCACATTCAGCGCGGTTCTTTGATAACTGATGAGATTGAAAGCGTTGTGCTTGATGAGGGCGATTTAATGCTCGACATGGGATTTCGTGAAGAGCTCGAGGACATTTTGAACGCTATACCTAAGGGCAGGCGGTGGCTTTTTTCCGCGACAATGCCACATGAAGTTAAAGAGCTTGCAAGCCGTTACCTCAATGAACCTATAGTTCTTTCAGTCGATGAAGAGGGCGAACAGCATGAGGACATCTTGCACAGAGTTTACAGGATACCATCGCACAAAAGATTTGAGGGCCTTGTCGATATTCTGCTGTGGGAACATCCTTCGCGCAGTTTAGTTTTCTGCCACACAAAAATGGAATCAATCGAAATCGCTCAAAGACTCCAAGACCACAGTTTTAACGCGGCGGCTTTGCAGGGCGATATGACGCAGGGCGAGCGCAATGCCGTTTTGGCTTCGTTCAAGTCCGGGTCTATGCCGTGTCTCGTTGCTACAAACGTAGCTGCTCGCGGTCTTGATATCGAAGGCGTGAGCCACGTTATACAGCTCGGACTTCCAGACGACAGAGAAACTTTTATTCACAGAAGCGGAAGGACAGGCCGTGCCGGTCATGAAGGAGTTAATATCGTGTTGTTATCGCCGACCGAAATCGGAAGATTTAGAGAAATGCTGCGCGGCACTCAAATAAAAACAGAATGGCGCGACATTCCCAACATCGAAAAAATCCGAGACGCTTGGAGAGAACAGGCCGAACAGGATATTTTTGCGGCTCCTGTCGATTCTGACTACGGAGAGTGCGTGAAGTGGGCAAGCGATCTAATGCAGCGTGCCGAACCTAAGGTCATAATCGCAAAATTATTGGCCGTGCTGAGCGCAAGAAATAAAGGCTACAGCTTAGACAGAGAATTAGCTCACGAGACGGAAAAGCGCAACAAGAAACCCGGCTTTAAGAGAGTGCGGAGCGAAGAGTTAGGGGTTAAGAGTGAAAAAGCAAGAAGTAAAAAAATTTCCAAGCCTAAAGGCTCTTTCAAAAAATTCACGAGCAGCCAGAATAATAAAAACGTCGGGCAGGTCCTCAACGCTCTGTGCAAGTCGTTGAAAGTTGAACGCAGCGAAGTCGGAGCGATTAGGCTTCACGATAATTATATTCTTGTGGAATTGATGCCGCTTGCTCTCTCAAGGCTCGAACAGGGACGCGCAGGGCTCTCAAAATTTGGACTTTATCCCGAAAAAAATTAAATGATGAAAAAAAATTTAACTTCAGACTCCTCGCTGTGCAGGGGACGCAGGCCCGTTTTAGATCTGCTTGAGAAAACACCGCGCCTCTGCGGAAAATTATTAATCGCGAATAACGTCAGGCCGCCTTTTCTCGATGAAGTTTTAACGGCTGCCCGTGCCGCAGGAGTCGTCTATCAGGTTGTCGCGCCTGAAGCACTCGATAAAATTTCAGGGGGCGAAAAACATCAGGGCGTTATCTGCAAACTTATTCAATCAAAGCCGGCGGAGCTCGAAGAATTTTTGAAAACTCTCGATAAAAATATCCCAGCCCTGCTGGTGATTCTTGATCACATTGAGGACCCTCACAACTTGGGCGCGGTCATTCGTTCAGCCGAAGCAGGCGGAGCGTCAGGCGTGATTTACGCAAAAAGGCGGTCGGCAGTCCCTAACGACACAGTAATCAAAACAAGCGCGGGGGCATCGCTCAGGCTTCCTTTAATTCAAGTCGCAAATATAACACGAGCTATCGAGCGTCTGAAAGAATTTAATTTTTGGATCGTAGGCTTGAGCGAAAAATCAGAGACTTCAATATGGTCAGAAAAGCTGCCGGAAAGAACTGCCCTCGTTATCGGTGCTGAAGGCTTCGGAATTTCGCGGCTCGTCATGGAAAACTGCGACATGGCCGTTAAAATTCCGATTAAAGAAAACAGCGCAGGGTCATTAAATGCGAGCGTCGCCGCCGCGCTTGGAATTTTTGAATGGGCAAGAAGCCAAGAAAAAAATAAGTAATATTCTGAATGTAATTACAGCGTAAAATGATAAAATAATTCGCTAATATTAAATCCACTGCTCCCCTTTTCACAAAGGGGAATTTTTATTTTTTTTCGCTTTGATGAAATGTGCAAACAAAATAAAGAAAGGAGAGAATAAAATTGTTTGCTCGGTTTGTTGATTTTCTTCATGCCGGCGCGTCCGCCAGCGGAGGAGTCTTGACGGTTGCTTTGATGCTTTTTTTCGGCTTTGCTCTTACAAGAATAACAAAGTTATTAAAACTTCCTAACGTTACCGCCTACATAGTAACAGGAATTTTAATCGGGCCTTACTGTTTGAATCTCGTGCCTGGTTTTGTTGCTGACAGCACAGCCTTTCTTCCGAACATCGCGCTTGCGTTCATAGCATTCAGCACGGGACAGTTTTTCAGATTAAATGCACTCAAGGGCAACGGGGCGAAAGTTTTAATTATTACGGTTCTGGAGTCCTGCGTGGCTTCGGTGTTCGTATTCATAGCGGCGTATTACGTTTTGAAAATGGACTTGGCCTTCGCAACGGTCTTGGCGGCTCTTGCTTCTGCGACTGCTCCGGCTTCTACAATGATGACTATCAGACAGACCGGAGCACACGGCGATTTTGTAAACACTCTGCTTCAAGTCGTAGCTCTTGATGACGTTGTCGGGCTCATTGCCTACAGCATAGCGATCTCGATCGCTCTTGCGAGTTCGGCGTCGGGCGTGAACTTCGATATAAAAAATATCGCTGCGCCGGTTTTTATTAATCTCGTGAGCGTAATAATAGGCGCGCTGTCGGGCGTTCTGTTAAAAATGCTTCTGCCGCCGGAACGTTCGACGGACAACAGGTTAATAATTTCAGTCGCCGTTTTATTCGGCTTCTGCGGTATCTGCGAGATGCTCGGAGTTTCGCCGCTGCTCGGCTGTATGTTCATGGCTACGGTTTACATAAACATCACAGACGACGATAAATTATTCAAGCAGTTAAATAATTTCAGTCCTCCGATTTTGCTTTTATTCTTTGTGCGTTCGGGGGTCTGCTTTGAGCTTGGCGCGCTGTTGGGCGGACATAATCAGGGCGGAACGTCTTTATTAACTTTAGGGGTCGTGTATTTTCTTGTGAGGATCGCCGGAAAATATTCAGGAGCTTTTCTCGGCTGCTTAATGACGCATAAAAATAAACTCGTACGAAATTATCTCGGACTCGCTTTAATTCCTCAGGCCGGCGTTGCTATCGGACTGGCCGAACTTGGAGCGCGGACACTCGGCGGAGAGACGGGCAGCGCATTGCGGACGGTCATACTTGCTTCGAGCGTTCTGTATGAGCTTATCGGCCCGGCCTGCGCTAAATTGTCGCTCGCTCTGTCTCATTCTTACGATAAAAATCTTGTCGAGGAGAAGCCGCTGACAACTAAAGAAGAAGATAAAATTATTGTTAATCTTTTGATTGAACGTATAAGGGAAATTCAAAGAGAGCTGCCGGAACATTCGCAGGCCGTTCCCGTTGAAGTTAATAACACCCGGAGCAAGGGCCTCGTCAACCGTCAGCACATACACACAAACAATTCTAATTTTCACTAAAAATTTTTTGCACAACAAAAAAGCGGTCTCCCACACTCGGAAGAACCGCTTTTAATTTTCTCGATTAATTATAAATTTTTTTATGAAGGCCCGGATTTTTATCTCACTCCGAACCTTCGGTTTAATTGCGCTTTGTTAATTTGTTTCTATTGTAACTTTCCTACAGACTAGAAGCTGATTGATGTTCTCATTCTGACTACGTCGTCGTCTTTTAAGTTGCCGTTGTCGCGTTTACCGTCTTTGACACGCATGTAGTTCAAGCCAATCGTTGTGTAGTCGTTGAGTTTGTACTGAACACCGAGACCGTACTCTGCAGGCTTCCAATCCTGACCATTTGCATAGGCAGCGTTAGCACCATCATAGTCATCAATCTTGTATCCGTAGTAGAAGATATGTGTTGACCACTTGTCGTTCCACTGCTGGCCGAGCGCGACTCTCCAGTAATTCGTTTTATTCAGAGCATGATTTGTGGCAAGAGTCGGGCTGTAGAATATTCCAGTATCCGTGCGCACGATAAAGCCTGCGTCATACTGGCCGTATTCGAGCCATAAGCTGGTGTACTTGAGGACTTCCTGCTTGATGTCAGCCATGATTGCCCAGTGGTTTGCGCCGTCTTCTGTTTTGCCGTTAAACGTGCCGTAGCCATAGCTAGCCCAACGATTATTGGCCGTATCAGCCACTTCCATATCCATCTTCTGATGATAGAAGATACCCTTCAAAGCAACGTTGTCGTTGAAGTTGAAGCGTAAGCCGCCCCATACTGTCCAGAGCTTGTCAAACGCTAAATCGTTATTTTGTGCTCCACCTGTTGCGGGCTCTGACTTATCGCCGATGAATATCTGACCGCCAAGATCAAGTCCTAACTGCTCCGTGAACTGCATGTCAAAGCCAAGCATGAGCATCCAAGCGTTAAGACCATCAAGGTTGGTACCATAAAGATTATTAACTGCGCCGTGAAGAAGACGTGTTCTTGTCGGGTGAGCAACAACCGCCTTGAAGTTTCCAAGTGCAAAGTTCTTTGTAAATCCGAATCCGTCCCACCACCAGTCGGTCATGATGTGAGCTCCGTCCCAGCCGCCGGTCTCGACGTTGCCGATGTTCGATTTTACACGATAAGCGCCTTCCCATGCCCATGCAAAACGTCCAACTGTAAGTCTGCTGTCGAAGAAGAACGGCATTTCTACAAAGAAACGGTCTGCTGCGACGTTCGCTCCGCCATGCTCCAGTCTTGCCTGGAAGAAGTACTCGTCATTTTCGCCCCATGTACGCTCGAAGAACAGCTTTGCATCATCGTATGTGAAGCTGGTCTGTGAGGTCGGTGCATCGTTCTTGCGGTACGTAACATCAAGAGCTAAAACTCCGTGAATGTGCCAGCCGCCGAGTCTGTCCTCAAGAACAGCTACTCTCTCGTCAAGCTCGTCAACGCGAACGCCGAGTGCTTCAAGCTCGTCCTTAAACTCGACAACGAGTCTCTTGAGCATTTCGACATCCTGTTTGCTTGCCTTTGTCATGTCAACAACTGCTAACGCTCTGGCTAAAGCTGAAGCCATCTCGTAACGTGTTGTCTGCTGCTGT
>JAFSXR010000011.1 GCA_017443985.1 Synergistaceae bacterium | reverse complement strand
GCCGGAGATGTCATAAAACTTGACGAGCTTAAAAATTCTGAAATTGACGTTAGAGTAGGAAATCAAGTTAGATTTAAGGCAAGGCCCGGCACTGTAAACGGTCATATGGCTGTAGAGCTTACAAAAGTTTTGACGCAGGAAATGCCTATGCTGGTGAATAAAGAAGACAATGAAAAAGGAGATAAATAAAAAATGCCTGATGATTTATTAAGCCCTGACGAAATTAACGCTCTTCTTTCAGGAGTTGGAGATTTAGGCGATGTAGACGAAATTTCAAGTGCTGACGCTGAACAGCTTGCAAAAATTTCAGACACCTTTGCAAATTCCGAGAACAGCGTTATAAACATGCTTGCGGGCAAAAACGTTACAACGAACACAGGAAGCCCTGAAGTTTTAACTCAAAATGATTTTAGCGGGAAATTTTCCGAAGTTCCTTTTTTATTCTCAAGCACGTTCGGAGGCATGGACGATATTCCGCTTGCATTAGTCGTGGATCAGAAAGGAGCTTTAACTCTTGCTGATTTCATGATGGGCGGCACGGGTGCTTCTGTTCCTGAACCTAACGACATGTACTGGGGAGCTGCGCAGGAAGGTTTAAGCCAAGTTGTAGGCTCTGCTTTCACAAGTTTAGCGGCAATGCTGGCGGGACGGCGTTTAATGCCGGAAAATACAACTTCGGCACTTGGTGAAGATGACTGGCGCGCATTTTCTCTTGAGCCTGCCGACAAAAAAATATGGGCTAGCCCCGTAAGCGTTACGATTGAAGGACTGCCTGCTTTTAATATATGGACATGTTTAACGCTCGATAATGCTTTAACGATTTCGGGCTATATGCGCGATGCTCTTGAAGGCAAAAAACCTCAGCCTCAAGCGTCAAATAATAATTCTATGGGAGGAGGACGACAGAACGTGGGTCCGGCAGTTGATGTAAGACCGGCAGCTTTTCAGCCTTTAGGAGGCGGCGGATCAGGCGGAGCACCCAGTCCCATTGATTTAATTGCGGATATTCCCGTCAGAGTTACTGTTGAGCTTGGCAAGGCAAGAAAAAGCGTTTCGGAAATTTTAGCACTTAACACGGGAGCAGTTATTGAACTCGATAAAATGGCGGGCGAGCCTGTTGACATTTTAGTGAACGGAAAATTAATTGCTCATGGCGAAGTTGTCGTAATTGACGAGAATTTCGGCGTTCGTATCACTGACATAGTTTCAGCCGCAAATTAAATCTCGAATTAAATTCCCCCAAAATTCTTTTAGAATGAAGGGGGAAATTTTCGGTTCTTTTTATTTGCTATCTTTTTGTTTCGGCAAAATTATATTCAAGAAAATTGCCATAATCGTAGCAACTACTACAGGGCTGTTCCCGAAAATTGTTGTCGTCCATGCAGGGAATAACGCAAGAGCCTGTTTATATTGATAAATTCCCATACCTAACGCAACCGAAAGACCTACGATTGAAGAATTTCGGTAATCAGATTTTTCTTTGTCAATTAATCTAAGTCCTGTCATCGAGATAGAAGCAAAAACGGAAATTGTAGCTCCTCCAAGTACGCACTGCGGAATTGTTGAAAGTATTGCGGACAATTTCGGGACTATTCCTGCCGTCAATAAAATCAAAGCAGCAAGCCCTAATACACAGCGGTTAATAACTTTTGTTGTTGTTACTATGCCGACATTTTGAGAAAAACTTGCTGTAGGAAGTCCGCCGATTAATGCGCCGAAAATATTTGCTGTTCCGTAGCCGACAATACCGCCTTTTAATTCTTCGTCAGT
>JAFSXR010000010.1 GCA_017443985.1 Synergistaceae bacterium | reverse complement strand
GATTTTTTGGCCGTTCCTGAAATCAAAAGAAGTTCCGTCAACGTCAGCAAGAGGAGCGAGCGCGAGTAATCCGTCATCAGCCTTGCAATATTTATCAGCATTGATTTTTAAGCAGTGGTTTAATATGCTTCCTGTTCCGTGCCCGTTGAGATTAAAATAATTATGATTAGTTATGTTCGCGGGGGTGTCTTTATCGCAGACATATTCATAATCAAATCTTAATGCGCCGTTTTTGAAAGTTGTTTTGACAGTTAAATCAAAATTTCCCGGAAATCCCTCGTCTAAGTCGGGGCTATGAAGTTTGAAGAGTACACAATCATCGTCAACTTCAGAAGAGTAAATTTTTTTTCCGAAGCCTTTGAAGCCTCCGTGAAGAGTATTTTTGCCGTTGTTGCGCGGTAAATGATAAGTTACGCCGTTCAAAATAAATTTTCCGTCCTTAATTCTGTTAGCATAACGCCCGACAGTTGCGCCGAAGTTTCTTGTGTCGCTTAAATATTCTTCAAGAGTGTCATAACCTAAAGCGACGTCATAAAATTTTCCGTCTTTGCCTAAAACGTTAAATTCAATAATTGCGCAGGCGTATTCAGACATAACAACGCTTTGATTTTTTTCGTCGGTGAGGGTGTAATTAAAAACTTTTTGTCCTTCCGGCGTAGTTCCGAATAAACTTTTAGAAATCATTAATTTTACGCTCCTTATAAATTGAATAAATTGAGTAATATTTTATGCAATTCACATTATACTATTTTCAAAATTTTATTTATGGAGGGAATTTTTTTATGAAGAAAATATTCTTTGTAGCCCTTGCGCTTGTAATGCTTGTATGTGTCTCATCAGCAAGTGCAGATGTTGTTATTGCGTTCTCACAGATAGGACAGGAAAGCGACTGGCGCACCGCTAACACTGACGATTTACGCCATGCAATCGAAAATCACCCGGGTTGGAAACTCGTCTATGATGACGGACAGCAGAAGCAGGAAAACCAGATTAAAGCACTGCGCAACTTCATAACACAGGACGTTGATTATATTCTTTTCACGGGCGTTGTCTCAACAGGATGGGACGAAGTTTTGAAGGAAGTCAACGAGGCTGAAATTCCTTTGCTTTTAATTGACCGTATCCCCGACTGCGCAGATAAAATTGACTATGTTGCGGCATTCGGAGGGGATTTTGTTGAAGAGGGCCGCCGTCAAGTTGCATGGGCAGGCGAATATCTCAAGAGCATAGGCAAAGGCGATACAGATGTTAATATCGTCATCATGGAAGGCACAACGGGAGCAAGTGCGCAGACCGGAAGAACTGAAGGAAACCTTAAAGCACTTAAAGAATATCCCCACTTAAAACTCGTAGGACAGCAGTCAGGAAACTTCACACGCGCAGAAGGCCAAGCAGTTATGGAGAGCTGGCTTAAATCAATCGACAAAATTGATGTCTTAATAGCCCAAAATGATGACATGGCACTCGGAGCCATTGACGCTATCAAAGCCGCCGGAAAAGTTCCCGGAAAAGATATTATTATTGTAGGTTGCGACAGTGTCAAAGCCGCGTTTGATTCAATCGTTGCCGGCGAAATGAATTGCACTGTTGAATGTACTCCGCTTTATGGAAAATTCGTTGTCCCGACAATCGAGGCCCTTATTCGCGGTGAAAAATTCGATAAAACAGTTGTTCACCCCGAAGAAGGCGTTTTCGACATGAACGGCGGTATCGACTTAGGAACAGTAAAATCAATCAAGGCCGCTGATGTAATCGCAACAAGACAGTATTAATTAGGAAGTAGGAGGTAGGAGGTTTTTATTCTTATCTCCTTCTTCATAAAAAAATAAATAGAAAGGAAAATTTTTATAATGAAAAAGTTTATCGCAACATTACTAGCTTTCACAATGGTTTTCTCGTTAGCCCCCGCAGTTTTTGCCGCACCGATAAAAATCGGAATTTCAATTTGGAGTTCAACGGACACGCTTGGCAGTGAGTGCAAAAGAATGATTGATGCCGCAGCTAAAGCACTTGGTGTCGAAACTCAATGGGTAGATCAGGCCCATATTTCTGAACAAGTTACGGCCAGTGCAGAAACTTTGGCTCTTGCTGACTGCGACGGAATTATAATTTGCAACTCTGCAAGCGCTGAAATGGGTTCAGTAATCAAAACCTGCGATGAAAATGAAGTTTATGTTGCTCAATTCTTCAGAGTAATCGACAAGGACGCAAACCCCGACGAATTTGCACAAGCACAGGCTTCAAAATATTATGTCGGTGCAGTTCACGAGTCAGAATTTGACAACGGCAAAAACTTAGTCTTAATCCTTGCTGGCCAAAAAGGATGCCGCAAAATCGGTCTTGAGGGTTGGGAACCCGGCGACGCTACATTTTTAGGGCGTTGGGCAGGCTATAAAGCAGGCGTAGAGGCTTGGAACGCTGAACACCCAGATGACAAAGTTGTATTGCTTGAACCCCAGTACGGACGCACAACAACCGACACAGGACGCGCAACGGCAGAGGCAATCATTGACGCAAACCCGGACATTGACGCGCTCATAGTAGCGGGCGGCGGCGGTGATACACTTCTCGGAGCAATCGCGGCCATCGAGGCAAAAGGCTTAACGGGTAAAATTGCTGTCGTCTCAACAGACTTCCTCCCCGACCTTGACGCAAAACTCAAGAGCGGAGCAATGGCGGCTGAGTCCGGCGGTCATTACGCAGATCCTTTCTTCGCGTTCCTCATGGTCTACAACACAGTGCGCGGAAAATATGAACCCAG
>JAFSXR010000002.1 GCA_017443985.1 Synergistaceae bacterium | reverse complement strand
GAGTATTTTGGAATATATCACAATGGTAGTGAAACCTTAAAACAATTGTGCTCATTCAATTTTAACAAAAAGGAAAAAACTACTATAAAAAATAAGGAGAAGTTTTTATGAAAATGTCAAAATTTTTGTCGTTTAGTATACCATTTCATCGATTTTAGAAATCGAGCTGTTTGTTGTCTTTATTCTGTCTGAAATAACATCGATGGCTCTTGATGAATTAACGGAGGCTGAAGCGGCATTTTCTATATATTCAAGAGCTTCAGTTTTTGCCGTACTCATTGCTTCGGCATGTTTATTCAGGCTGTCAACGTTTTCAACTGCCTGCTCAATCACGCCGCCCATGTTAATTATGGTGTCGTTGATGTCCTGAACGCTCGTTACCATGCTCATGGTAGTTTTTGCAAGAGACTGCATTGAACTTGAAATCTGTTCTGCTGAATGAGACGACTCGTCTGCCATTGCCGCCGTGATTTTTACCGTGTCAGTTAAAGAAAATGCGGAGTCATGAATTTTTCCTATCGAGTCGCGCAAAACATTTCCTAAAGTCTCAGCGGCTTTTAATAATTGCGCTGTCTCGCTGATGCGGCTTTTTGATTTTACATGCACGTCGAGATTTCCTTCAGATAATTTTTCAATGTCGCGTGCAACTTCTTTCAAAGGGTCTGCGATATGCCCTGCTATAATCGTCGCGGTTATCATGAATAACATTACGAGAGCCGCGCTGATTGAGCCGATTATCACGTAAATATTTCTCTGCGCCGCTTGAATTAAAGTTGCCGGTTTCCCGGAGAACGCCATGCCTATAACTTGAGAGCCTTTTTTCAGCGGCATGTAGTAGACGTGATAATTAATATTGTTTATTTTCACGCTGTCGGAGTAGTAATCATTGCCTGTGCTGACTGCACGCCACACTGCATCGGAAGCCGGAGTGCCTTCAATTCTTTTGCCTTCCGCGTTCGTTATGCTTGTCATGAAGCGGATATTATTCTTGAAGAGGGTTAAATCGACGCCGGTTATTTTCATAGCGTCAATGTAGGCTGTATCGTAGGCAGGGAATTTTCCGTCTGAATTTATTTTGTTCTCGTAAAATTCTTTGAGGGCTTGCGAGGCCACGATTAGTTCTTCTTTCGTGTTCGCTTTAAGATTGCCGGTAACTATACGGGACGTTACGACCGCAATAATCGACACCGCTAAGATTAACGGCGCAAGCTCGATGATGATGAGCATTTTTCTGATGCTGAACTGTCTTTTCGCTTTCATGATAAGCACCCGACCTTCTGAAAAAAATTCTTTTTTGAGAAAATTATATAACGGGGCATAAAAAAGCCTCAAATTATTTTTGAGACTTTTCAATCATTTTTAATCACTTTCCCTAGCTCCTGCCTGCATTTCTAAATTTTTAGAATTACTCCGGCGGTGATTGCAATTTTGTACATTAAGTCAATAGTGTCGCGCAGATTTTCAAAGCCCTGACGGTCTGCATATTTAACAGGTACTACGATAGTGTCGCCGGGCTCAATATTCGCCGTGAAGCCGGGAGGAGCTTTCCACTGCTTACTCGTGAGCATTGCCGTAGTCCGCGTTAATTTAATAACAGTCCCGTCGCACTTAACTAAATAAAGCATTCTCTTATGCGCCGCCTTAATAGCTCCGCCGGAAGCGTTAATATAGCCGTTAATGCTCATTTTGCTTCTGTAAGTGTGCGACGACGACGAATAAACAGCCCCAAGCACGCTGACTGTCAGCGGCCTCTCCGGGATAATAAGCCGGTCGCCGTTTTGAAGCTCATAATCCCATTCAGTCCCCCTGATGTTTTTCGGAACGTCAATGACCGTAACAATCCGCCCCATTATGTCAATATTTCTCAATCTGTTTATTAATTCCCTGCGCCTTTGAACTTCCGCCGCCGTCCCCTGTTGAGTGTTCTGCATTGCCTGAAGCAAATCAATTTCTAACTGGTCGGCCATGCTGGCAAGCGATGACCTCTGCTGCTCAGCAATGCTTCTTCGCGTGAAAATAGCTCCGCGCAAAAATGCTTTTGAAGTAAAACCTTCGGCGCGTTCTATAAGGTCGGAAATTTTTTCGCCCGGAAACATGTCGTAAGTTCCCGGACACTTCACCTCTCCGGCTATTGTTACTTGAACATGCCCCTGCCACTCAGGAATAATCATAACGTTAATCCTGTCGTTGGCCTCTAAAGTTTTATTATGCTCTGCGTCGCCGTTCATGGCCTTTTCTAAATCTATAGTGAAGCGTTTGTGGACAGGCCCTTCATTCGAGGGCGTTATGCGCGTGAGTATGGCCTTTTTAGATGAAGTTGAAGAGAGACCGCCGCTTCGCTTGAGTATTTCCGCAATTTTCGTTTCGCCCGGAACTATCGCGTATGTTCCGGGATTAAATAACGCCCCTGAAATTAACACGGTCGACGTAAAATTAAATACCGGGTAGAGCCTCAAAATATCTCCGTCATGAAGCAGTATATCCTCAAATTCAGCGATAGTGCCTTCAACCGCGCTTGCGTATGTGTGATTAACTATCTTGTAATACTGTATTCTCCCCGTAAACGTCCGGGCGTTCAATCCTCCTGCCGTATAAAGCAGGTCATGAACTCTTGTTGTGCCGTTCAGCTCATAAACTCCGGGCTGCTGAATCACCCCTGCAACCCCGATTAAATCCCCGACTTGCGGAATATTTATAACATCTCCCGTCTGAAGCCTTACGTCCTGAGTTTTATCGCCCTTCATCAGCATCGCATACATATCAAAGACGGCTATTGTCTTTCCTCCGCGTTTGAGTTCGATTTTCCTCAAAGTTCCGTTAGAGTTCGGGCCCCCTGACACAAGCAAAGCATTAACCAGCGTCGAAAAAGAAGAAATCATGTACGCGCCCGGCCGCCTCGCGTTACCGGTAACGTAAACCATAATTGAGCTTAACCGCCCCATTGAAAGGGACATTTTATAGCCCGTGTAATATTTTTGTAAGTTACGGTCTAAAATTCTTTCAGCTTCGGCGAACGTGTAGCCTGCAAGCCTTATTGTTCCGAGTCTTGGAAGTCTGACAGTCCCGTCTCGCCTAACGACAAAATTATAAGTCTCTTCTTCGGGTATTCCCCACATGCTGAGAGTCATTTCATCACCCGCGTTTATTCTGTAATCCTGCGCTACAGGGGCGGCATTATAGGGCGCGTAAGTCGAGGGAGGATTGCGGAAAAAAGATATTCCGTAACGCGGAAGCCTTTGAAATAATCTCCCGATAGTGTTCCCGGCGGCATTGCCCGATTCTAAAATTTCATCGAAGTAATCGTTTATCTCGCTTTCAGTTAAAGGCTTTTCATAATCCTGAACATTATTATCATTAAACGGTGTATCAGTTTCTCTCTCCTGGAAAAGCTCCTGACGCTCCGTCTCTAAATCAGAATTAAAATCGCCGGGCTGCGAATCATAATAATTATTTCCAAAATTTGACGGCTCATTCTGACGGCCCTGTGTCGCCGCCCTTCCTGAAGTTCCCGTTTTTGCCCCATACGGAGCCGAATCTGACGCGGGATAATAACCGGACGACGACTGCGGCCCGGAAGCTGATTGAGCAGTCGGAACCGCAGCATACACTCCGGCATGAATCAACAAAAGAATTAAAACAGCCGAAAGAAAATTTTTTAGCTTTAACATAGATGAAGTAATGCCTCCTCTAAACAAAAATCAATTAAAGGAGAAACGCACGGCAATGCACACTACAACTATGAGGACACACAGCACAATCACCCATTTAACCTGCTTCATGGCAATACAATCACTTTCAAATGTTAAAAAATTTTATACGAAAAATCCTTCTGCTTTCTTGGGACGCAAAATTCCCCATGAAAATACAGAAGGCCGATTTATATCTGTATGTGTTATTGAAATTATTTTTTCTGTGATATAATGAAAAGTTATTGAAGTAAGACAGAGTCCGAGCGTCGAGCGTCGAGCGTCGAGCGAATTGTACACAGTTTTTTGCGTTCTTGCAAGCATTTATTAAAACAATTCCCCTTTTTTATTTTAATTTTTTAAGAAATTTTTAAGAATTTCAGGAAAATAATTTTCGTTCGGTAAAAACTCCTAGTAATTATAGCACTTATTCATTAAAATTTGTCAAGTGAATTACGCTGTGAAAAAATTGAATACAGGATAAAATAATATTTAATCTCAATTAATTTTTCAAAATTTTATAATTCAGGAGGATTTTTATTGTTATGAAAAAAATTATTTTTGCTGCTGTCTGCGTTATGATGTTTGCGAGCGCGGCTTTCAGTGCCGAGACGGTCAAGGCTTACACGACTATGGAAGAACCGCTTGCAAAAGCTCTCTTCGATGAATTTGAAAAAGAGACGGGCATCAAAGTTGAGTGGGTCAGGCTTTCCGGCGGCGAGGCTATTGCGCGTCTTGAGGCCGAGAGAGCTAATCCGCAGGCTTCAATCTGGGTCGGCGGTGTTGGAACTCAACACATTGAAGCAAAATTGCGCGGTCTTTCAACTCCTTACCGTTCGAGATTTGCAAACAGTATCCCGGCACGCTACAGAGACCCCGAAAATTACTGGACAGGGCTTTACGTCGGGCCGATAGCTTTCTGCATGAACACCGACAGAGCAAAAGAACTCGGCCTCGATATGCCCAAAAGATGGTCGGATTTAATCAAGCCGGAATACGCTAAAAAAATCCGCGTTGCCCACCCAAGCACTTCAGGAACAGCCTACAACATGATTACAACAGTAATCAGAATTTTTGGCGGCGATGAGGACAAAGCCTTCGCGTACTTCAAAGAGCTTGCAAAATCCGTCGAACAGTTCACCCGCTCAGGCTCTGCACCGGGCAAAAGCTGTGCGCTCGGCGAAATTCCCGTCGCTATCGGCTACCTTCATGACCAAATTAAATTACAGCGTGAGGGCGCAAAAATTGAAATCGTAATCCCCAAAGACGGCACGGGCTTTGAGACTGCCTCAATGTCAATTCTTAAGGACGGCCCGGAACCGTTGAACGCTAAAAAATTATATGACTGGGTTTTAGGCCAAAAAGCTATGGACATAATCGCACGTTGGTATGTCATTCCGCTTTCAAACCTTGCAACCCCGACAAGCACCGGCTTTTCGCTTGAACACATGAATTTAGTGAACCAGGACGACCAGTGGGACGCTTCAAATAAAGAAAGATTGTTAGAACGCTGGAACGCTGAAATCTCAACTTTCTCTGAAAAGAAATAATTTTATTGCTCCTACTTCCTACCTCCTACTTCCTAACTCCTAATTGAGAAGAGGTGTGAATTTGAAGAAGCGATTTATAAATTTTTTACTGACGATGTTATTTGTTATTCTTGTCGGCACATGGATTTATACGAGCGTCCGCGATGAATTTCTCAAGCAGTCAAGAACGGCACAGCGCAGAACGGTTGAGACAGTCGCTGCCGGATACCCTGAGCCTGAAGATGTTGATGACTGGCTGAAGCGTCTCGCTGACGAAGCTAAAGAATATACGGTTGCTTTTGTCCCTGAGATACCAATGCCCGGAGAAAAATTAAATGCAGTTCCAAAGGGCAATAAAGATTTAGCGGCATTAGCCGAAACTTCAGCACTGGACCCTGAATTTTCAAGGGGTTTTGACAATGCCGCCTACGAAGAAATTTACAGAGCTTCCAAAAATTGGACAGTCGGCACAAAAGAAGAGCAGGCGATATTTTTTGCTCCGGCTGTGAGCTTGAAAACTCATGACATCGAGGGCGCACTGGTCTTTGCTTTCAACACTGACGGCGAACGGGACTTTATGCGAATGTTAAATACTTTGTTCTTTGGTGCATTTATTTTATTTGCCGTCGTAATTTGGCAGTTAATGTTAAGCCGCGACCCTATTACAGGCTTTGCGCTTGCCGGATTATTTTTGATGACTTTAGTATTTGTCGCTTATCCTTTGTTCGAGGCATTGAGGCTCTCATTCGTTGAGAACGGTAAATTTTCTCTTTCAATCTGGAGGACGATACTAAATTCCGAAGGTTATTTGTCTGCTTTATGGGGCAGTCTTAAATTAGGCTGCTGGACTGCGACATTTTCAACTGTAATCGGCTTTTTATTTGCCTTTGTCGTCGCAAGAACCAATGCGCCGTGCAAAAAATTAATTTCAACGATGGGTGTTTTGCCGGTAATATCGCCGCCGTTCTCGTTGACGCTTTCAATCATACTATTATTCGGCAACAACGGATTAATAACGCGGTGGCTTCGTGTTATTGGCTTAAATTTTTCAATTTACGGACTTCCCGGACTTGTTGTAGTGCAGACTATGGGAATGTTTCCGATTGCATTTTTAACTTTGAGCGGAGTTTTGCAGGCTATCGACTCGACGTATGAAGAAGCCTCGTTAAATTTGTCCGCAGGGCGTTTTAAGACTTTCTCATCAATAACATTTCCGCTTGCCGTACCCGGTTTATTAAGTTCGTGGCTTTTGGTATTCACGACGTCATTAGCTGACTTTGCGAACCCGTTGCTGCTTGCAGGGGACTTGAAAGTTTTATCGCTGGAAAGTTATATCGAAGTTACAGGCATGAACAGGCTCGGACACGGAGCGGCTCTCTCAATTTTACTGTTATTGCCGACGTTGACGGCCTTTTTGGCGCAAAGATTTTGGGTATCTAAACGCTCATATGTAACGGTAACGGGTAAGCCTTCAGGGCGCATCACGGAATTAACTACGCCTTTAGTACGAAGAATTTTGACGGGAATAATATTTGTTATAGTGTTCCTTTTAATTTTGCTTTATGGTACGATTTTTGCGGGCTGTTTCGTAAAGAACTGGGGCATTGACTACACTTTCAGCCTTGAAAACATCACGGAGGCCATAACGCGCTCTACAGACGCATTATTTGATACGGTAACGCTTGCGGCAATAGCTACGCCTATCGCAGGAATTACGGCGATGATAGCGGCTCTTTTAATCGTCCGCAGAAAATTTCACGGCAAACGCTTATTAGAGATGCTGTTAATGACACCGTTTGCACTGCCTGGAACGCTTGTAGGCATAAGCTATATTTTAGCGTTCAATCACGCTCCGATTATACTCGTTGGAACTGCGGCAATCATCATAATTAACTATGTAATCCGTGAATTGCCCGTCGGCATTGAAGGCGGTATAGCGTCATTGCGTCAGATAGACCCTTCAATCGAAGAGGCCGCAACGGATTTAGGCGCGGACCAGGCTACAGTTTTCAAAACGATTGTGCTGCCGTTGGTAAGACCTGCGTTTTTATCGAGTTTGTCATATACTTTTGTGCGTTCAATGACGGCTGTCAGCGCGGTTATATTCTTAATCTCGGCGAAATGGTATCACTTGACCGTACTAATTTATAATTTCTCTGAAAATCTGAGATTCGGCCTTGCAAGCGTTCTGTCAACGGTGTTAATAATTATAGTTTTCGGCGCGTTCGGCCTTATGCGGCTGTTAGTACGCGAGAATGTCAACTTAGTGAAGAGCGTTAATTAAAAAGAAAGGAGCGAATTTTTAATTGCCCAATATAAAATCCAAATCAGTAACTTTTGAGAATATTACTAAAATTTTCCGCGATACTCAGTCAAAACAGGACGTTAAGGCAGTAGATAATGTTTCTTTCAGGCTTGAGCCCGGCGAGCTTGTAACGCTTTTAGGGCCTTCGGGCTGCGGAAAGTCAACAATTTTGCGCATGTTATCGGGATTTGAACAGCCGACATCAGGAAAAATCATGATTGGCGACAATGATGTAACGTTCACTCCGCCTAACAAACGCGATACCGCAATGGTATTTCAAAGCTACGGGCTTTTCCCTCACAAGGACGTTTTCCACAACGTTTCTTACGGCCTGGAACTCCGCAAAGTTCCTGCCGCTGAAATTAATGAAAAAGTTAATAAATTTCTTGACATGGTCGGTCTCACGGCAATGGGACAGCGTCCGCCTTCGAGGCTTTCAGGGGGCCAGCAGCAGCGTGTTGCGCTTGCAAGAAGTTTAATTGTCGAGCCGTCGGTTTTGTTACTCGACGAGCCTTTATCAAATCTTGATGCCCTCCTTCGTGAACAGATGAGAGTAGAAATCCGCAGGCTTCAAAAATCTTTGGGCATCACGGCAATGTACGTAACTCACGACAGAGTCGAAGCTATGAGCCTCTCCGACAGAATAATCGTAATGAAAAACGGACATATAATGCAAGTCGGAACGCCAAGCGAAATTTATAGAGACCCCGTTGATACTTTTGTGTCAGGCTTTGTGGGAAAAGTTGCCTTCTTCCCGTGCATCGTCAAAGGGATTGAAAATTCTGCGTGCATTGTTGAACTTGCAGGGAAGCAATTTACTTCGCCGCGCTATTCTAAAGCATTAAAAGCAGGCGATAAAGCTCTGATAATGGCGCGTCCCGAATCGCTCTCTCTCGGTGAAGCCGGTTCAGGAGTTGAGGACGGCATTGTCAGCGCAAATATTTATCTGGGCAACAGCGTTGAAACTTGGGTAAAAACCGATTTAGGCAATGTTCTCGTCCAAATAGATAACCCGGACGTAAAAAAAATATGGGACGAGGGGGAAAAAGTTTCTCTTTCCTTTGAATCGTCTTTAACAAAAGTGCTCGTCGATGATTTAGATGCTTGACAAAAAAAACTCCAGCGGTATAATTACCCACCGTGAACGACAGAATCGCGGGGCGTAGCGCAGTCTGGTTAGCGCACCTGCTTTGGGAGCAGGGGGTCGAAGGTTCAAATCCTTTCGCCCCGACCAGAGTGAAAACAGAAAGCGGAAATAGCTCAGTTGGCTAGAGCGATGGCCTTCCAAGCCGTAGGTCGCGGGTTCGAATCCCGTTTTCCGCTCCAACTTAAGAACGCGCTCTTAGCTCAGCTGGATAGAGCAACGGCCTTCTAAGCCGTAGGCCGCGGGTTCGAATCCTGCAGGGCGCGCCATGTGTGTTAAATGGTGAGTGTAGCGCAATTGGTTAGAGCTTCGGATTGTGGTTCCGGCGGTTGAGGGTTCAAGTC
>JAFSXR010000009.1 GCA_017443985.1 Synergistaceae bacterium | reverse complement strand
CTTTAAGTCGCTCCCTTTTCGGGAGCGTGGATTGAAATTATTTCAGAACTCGTCCGAATTACGGAGAACAATAGTCGCTCCCTTTTCGGGAGCGTGGATTGAAATTTTAATTTCGTCCGCCGGTGTGCTTGTAAATCCTGTCGCTCCCTTTTCGGGAGCGTGGATTGAAATAAGGACGCTGCTTTTATGGGAATAATGCGATGGGTCGCTCCCTTTTCGGGAGCGTGGATTGAAATAAGAAAGCCGGACTCGGCGTTACGGACGACCATGGCGCTCCCTTTTCGGGAGCGTGGATTGAAATATCGTCTACTGCGTAGTGCAACTCGTTCTCTAGCTTGTCGCTCCCTTGTCGGGAGCGTGGGTTGAAATTGCTCTCCGTCGCTCCCTTTTCGGGAGCGTGGATTGAAATTCTGTTCGTTTGGCCGTGCAGATATCTACGTCAAAGGCTTGGCGATAGTTTTTTGCCACAATGAAATATACTGCTCGTTCAAAAAGGTCGGATAATCGACTTCAGGGGCAGGTCTTTTCCAGTGAAAAGCTTCAGAACGCCCGGATAAATATTTTCTTAACACCGGCGGAATGTCATCGTCAAAAACAATAGTAATATTTTTTGCTTTCATATCGTCAAGATAATCACGAAGCCCGGCAAAATTTCCCTTCTTCCATTTTTCAAGGCTTTCACTCTCCGGGACTTCGATTTTACAGCCCGCAGCTTTTAACAAAATTCCGCAGGAGCCGCTCATGTCGCAGACAGCTACATCTTTCAAGACTTGACCGGCAAGCGAAGCACCTGACAATCTCGCCTGAAATTCAGCTAATCTTCTTTGATAATACGGATAATTCTGCGTGTCCCATTCAGACAAAGCCGTTAAAATTCTCTGAGCTACGAAGGGAATCACTGACGGATCGATTAATAAAGATTTTTCAACGGGAAATGACGAATATAAATAGCAGACGTTAAAATCTTCAAGCCCTTTTATTGTGTCAGCATCGTTTTTATCAAGAGCAATTATTTTTACGTCAGACGGAAGTTTGCGCAAAATTTTTCCTTTTTCAGCGATGACTAAATCGCCGTTAGAGTTCCAAATTTTTATCGGGATAACGTTGACTTCCTGCCCCCCTATAAAAGAAGTCAGCAGAGTCAGCCACATGTCAGTTACTGCTATGTTTATTTTTTCCTGACAGAAGGCAGCCCCGCTGAAAAATATTAAAATTAAAAGTGCGGCGGTAATCTTAATGAAGGTAGGAAGTAGGAGGTAGGAGGTAGGAGGTAAAAACCCCCTAATCCCTAACCCCTCACTCCTAATTTTATTATTCGTCGCCGAATTTTGCTTTGAGGTCATTTAATACAAGTTTTGCAACTTTATATTCCGCGCCTCTTCTGGTCCTGTCCGTCTCAATATGTTCAAAGCCGTTCATGTAAAGCCTCACGGTAAATTCCGGCGCATGTGAGGGACCTTTGACATCAAGCAGCTCATAGTTAGGCAGGGGCATTCTATGAGCCTGAAGCCATAATTGCAGAGCCGTCTTTGGGTCGTGCTCGGCCTCCTGCTCTTCGGCATTTTGCAGGAATAATTTTTTTATTACCCTGTCCGCTGCTGCCATGCCGCTGTCAAGACACACTGCCCCTAGAACAGACTCGACAGCATCAGCGCATATCGAGTGCGGAAGGGCATCGCTCTTTATTGAGCGTCCGTGTAAAAGCAAATACGGAATATTTAATAGTTCTGATTTCTGATAAAGTGCTTCGCTCTTTACAAGCTCGGCGCGCATGTGAGTCAATTCGCCCTCTTTAGCGTCCGGGTACATTCTATATAACGCTCTGGCTATGACAAAACTGAGAACTGAATCCCCTAAAAATTCAAGACGCTCATTATTATGAAAGAGCCCGTTTTCTCTTGAGAATGACGAATGAGTTAAAGCCTCTTCGAGCAAATATCTGTCCGTGAAGGTATAGCCTAAATTATCTTCGAGTTTCTTTAATTCTTTTTCGTCAAGCACGGCTTTTTTTCTGAGCGGACCAAATTCTTCGTCAAATCCTGGCATTTTTTACTTACCCCGCGAAACGCTCAAAGGCCAAGACCCCGTTATGACCGCCGAAGCCGAAGCTGTTTACTAAGAGTCTGTCAACCTTTCTATCAACGCCCCTGCCCGTAGAAATATTTACATCGCAGTCCGGGTCGGGGGTATCATAATTTAACGTCGGGTGAATGAAATTTTCTTCGATTGCCTGCATTGACGCAATAACTTCAAGACCGCCGGCCGCGCCCAAGCAATGTCCGATTAAACTTTTTGTCGAAGTTACTGTGATATTTTTCGCGCAGTCTCCGAAGACGTGATTAATCATTCCGGCTTCCATTTTGTCATTAAGGCCCGTTGAAGTTCCGTGAGCATTAATATAATCGACTTGATTTTTATCCCAGCCCGACATTTTGAGAGCTTTCTCTGTAGCATAGGCCGCGCCCTTAGCTTCGGGATCGGGTGCAGTGATGTGTCCTGCGTCGCAGGAAGTCCCATAGCCCGTAAATTCTGCGTAAATGTGTGCGCCTCTTGCCAAAGCGTGCTCAAGTTCTTCGAGAACGACAACGCCTGCTCCCTCTCCCATGACAAAACCGTCTCTATCTTTATCAAATGGCCTTGATGCTTTTTCGGGCTCGTCGTTCCTCGTTGAAAGAGCTTTCATTGAGGCAAAGCCGGCAATGCTGATAGCTCTCAACGCTGCTTCAGTTCCTCCGGCGATTATAACGTCAGCGTCATCGCGGATAATAGCGTGATAAGCCTCGCCCATGCTGTGAAGAGAAGTAGCGCACGCCGTAACGACGCATAAGTTAGGCCCTTTCGCTCCAAGCACGATAGCTACATAAGCCGTTGACATGTTGCTGATCATCATGGGAATAAAATACGGGCTGACTCTCTTTGAGCCTTTTGTCATCATAATTCCGAAATTGTTGAATGAAGTTTCAATTCCGCCCTGCCCTGTTCCGATATACACGCCTAATCTATAAGGGTCAATGCTTTTAACGTCGAGCCTGGAGTCTTCGACTGCAAGTTTTGCCGCAGCTACAGCAAATTGAATGGCACGGTCGGAGCGTTTTGCTTCTTTGCCGGGCATGAAAGCTGACGGGTCGAAATTTTTTATCTCGGCTCCGAACGTAACAGGGCAGTCGCCTAATTCAAAAGTCGTTATAGGGCCGATGCCGTTCCTGCCGTCGCGCAGTGCCTGCCAGTAATCTTTTTTGCCCAACGCTATCGGGCTGACAGGGCCAAGACCGGTAACAACTACTCTGCGTTTTTTTTCGCTCAAAATTTTTTCATCTCCTGTTTAAGATTTTTTATTTATATGAAAAAGGAGACAGGACCAAACCGCCCGCCCCCCGTTAAATTCAGTTAGAAGTTAAGAGGCAAAAAGCAAAAGGCAATAACAAAACTCCTACCTCCTAATTCCTACCTCCTACCTAAATTTTTTAGTCTTCCACGTCGATTTTTTCGAGCGTGTATTTAAGTGCCTCGCCTACTGATGTTAATTTCTCTGCATCTTCGTCAGGAATTTCGATTCCAAATTCGTCCTCTATTCCCATGATAAGCTCTACGATGTCAAGAGAGTCCGCTCCGAGATCTTCGACAAAAGATTTCTCTTCGGTTACCTGATCCTCTTCAACATCAAGACGGTTTGCTACTATTCCTTTAAGTTTTGCTACAACTTCTTCTTTAGTCATGTTAATTCACCTCCCTTATGAGATAGTTTTTAATTTAATACATAGTCATGCCGCCGTCAACTGCTAAGACTTGGCCGGTTATGTAGGAATTTGCTTCGCTCGCAAAAAAAGCAGCTGCCCTTGCAACGTCTTCGGGGCTTCCGATTTTTCCGATGGGAATTGATTTTAATATTCCCTCTTTGGCTTCGGGCTTTAATCCTTCAGTCATGTCAGTGTCAATAAATCCCGGCGCGATTGCGTTCGCAGTAATCCCCCGTTCAGCATACTCACGGGCGATTGATTTCGTGAGGCCGATTATACCAGCTTTTGACGCAGCGTAATTAGCTTGGCCTGCATTGCCGATAAGTCCGACGACTGAAGCAATGTTAATAATTCTTCCATAACGAGCCTTTGCCATGTCGCGTATGGCCTCGCGGGTGCAATAAAAAGCTGCGTTCAAATTCGTATTAATTACGGTCTGCCAGTCCTCCGGCTTCATTCGCATTAAAAGAGTGTCGCGCGTAACTCCTGCGTTATTAACTAAAATGCTTACGGCTTCGCCCATAACGCTTTTAACATTCTTGAACATCTCGGCGACTTGATTGTAATCGCTGACATCAGCCTTAAAAATTTCAGCCTTGACTCCGAGATTTTTAATTTCGGCGCAAAGATTTTTTGCAGGCTCTTCGCTCCGATTAAAATTTATTGCAACGTCAAAATTATTTTTTGCAAGCTCAAGAGCTATTGCCCGGCCTATGCCTTTTGACGCGCCTGTTACGAGTGCTAACATTTTTCTAACTCCTCACGAATTTTCTCTAACTTCTCCGGCGTTGCTCCCGAAAATAAATTCATGCCCCTCTTACAGCGTTTAATTAATCCCGAAAGAACATCGCCGTTGCCGATTTCAAAGTAAGTATTAATTCCAAGCGTGTCGGCCATGTAATTAACGCTCTGTTCCCACAAAACCGGGCTGAAGGTCTGAGCATATAATGAGGCTCGAATCTCGTCGGGATTTTTCACCGGCTTCGCGCTGACGTTTGCGATAATATCATACTTTGCGTCATTCCACGAAATTTTTTCAAACTCTGCTTTTAATTTTTCGGCGGCAGGTTTCATATAAACGCTGTGAAAAGGTGCGCTGACATTTAATTTAACGCCTTTCTTAGCTCCGTAAGTTTTCGCGTTTTCGATCGCCTTGTCGATAAATTCACTCAAGCCTGAAATTACGACCTGCCCGGGAGAATTAAAATTAGCCGGCTGAATTTCTCCGTTAGGCGCGACGTTATCGCAAAGATTTTTCACTCCGTCTTCATCGAGGCCAAGCAATGCCGCCATAGCTCCTTTGCCTTCGGGTACAGCTTCCTGCATAAAAATTCCGCGCTTATGAACTAATTGCACAGCATCCCTGAAAGAAATTGCTTCGCCTGCAACAAGCGCGGTGTATTCGCCCAAGCTGTGGCCGGCGCAGCACGCGGGATTTATTTTCGCTCCCATCTCGTTAATTAAAACCCTAAGAGCCGCGATACTCATCGTCATGATTGCAGGCTGTGAATTTTTCGTGAGGGTTAATTCCTCTTCGCTGCCCTCAAAAATTAATTTCGTTAAATGAAAATTCAAAGCGTCATCAGCTTCGTCAAAGACATCTTTAGCCAAGTGAAAAGCCTCATAGATTTCTCTGCCCATTCCGACTTTTTGAGAGCCTTGACCGGGGAAACATAAAGCATACGGCATTATTATTTTTTCACCTCTCCGACGTTCGATAAAACTTTTTCAGCTTCAGCGAACATATTTTCTATGATTACTTTTGCAGGCAAAATTTCATTTACCATTGCGGCACTCTGCCCGGCCATTAGTGAGCCCCATTCAGTATCGCCGTTGACGACAGCCGCTCTTAATTTTCCTGTTCCAAGTGCTTCGATTTCCGACGCAGGGGCGCGTTCTGCTTCGAGCCTCTCAAATTCCGCCGTTAGTTTATTGCGCAGACACCTCACGGGGTGGCCGAGCGACTGTCCTGTTATTGCTGTGCTTCTGTCGCGTGCATCGATCACTGCCTTTTTATAATTCGCGTGGACGGTACACTCTTCACAGCAGATAAATCTTGTGCCAACCTGAACGCCCTCAGCACCGAGCGCAAACGCAGCGACTACTCCGCGACCGTCAACAACTCCGCCGGCGCATAGAACAGGAATTTTTACGGCTTGGGCAATCTGCGGAGTTAATACCATTGTCGTTAATTCGCCTATGTGTCCGCCTGCTTCCATTCCTTCAGCGACAACCGCGTCAGCTCCCTGCTTCTCAACGCGCTTGGCCTGAGCTACGGAGGCTACGACGGGGATTACGATTGTCCCGGCAGGCTTTAATTTTTCTAAAACTTTTCCGGGACTTCCCGCGCCTGTCGTTACGACCGGGACTTTATGCTTTAACGCGACTTCTAAGGCATCTTCGGCGGTCGGGGACATCAGCATGATATTAAGCCCGAAAGGTCTGCCGGGCTCAATTAATTTTTTAGCCTTTATAATTTCCTGCTCTAAAATTTCCTTCGGTGTTGCAGCTGCCGCGATTATTCCGAGTCCTCCGGCGTTGCTGACTGCCGATGCTAATTCAGCATTAGCAACCCAAGCCATACCGCCCTGAATTAAGGGATATTTCGTGCCGAGCAATTTGCAAATTCTATTATCTGTCCGTAAAAGCATTTTTATTTTTCATTCCTCTCTTATTTCCAACTGGTCATTCACTTTTTCATAAATAAAATTTCTTGCGACTGAAACCGCGCTTAAAATCGCAGGAGACTTTGAACGCCCGTGCGCTTTTATAACGGCTCCGTTCACCCCCAGCAAAGGCGAGCCGCCGTACTGTTCATAATTAAAGCGCGTCCATAATTTTTTCACGACTGGAGCAAGCAGAACCATTCCGGCCTTAGCCATGAAAGATTTTTTTACTTCGTCAGTCAATAAAGATTTCAAAGCCTGCATAATGCCTTCGCCGAGTTTTAATGCTATGTTGCCGTTGAAGCCGTCGCAGACTATAACATCGGCCTTGCCCCATACAACGTCGTTGCCCTCAATATAGCCGCCGAAATTTAATTTTTCATGCTTTTCAATTAATTCACGCGCTCCCAAAACTGTATCATCGCCTTTAATTTCTTCCGTGCCGTTCGACAATAATTTTATTTCGGGATTTTTTACGTTCATAATTTTTTTTGAATATAACTCTCCCATCAAAGCGAACTGCAATAAATTTTTAGGCGTACATCTGACCGTCGCTCCGACATCGAGCATTAAAGAAACTTTTTCAACTGACGGTATCGGAACTCCGAGCGCGGGCCTGTCGACTCCGGGCAAGCGTCCTACAACGAGAACTCCTCCGGCGACTATTGCTCCCGTGCTTCCGGCAGAGACACAGCCCTGAGCATCTCCGCGCCTCACCATTTCCATAGCGACTCTTAAACTTGAATTTTTCTTTTTTCTTATCGCGTTGGCCGGGTGTTCATCGGGGTCAATAATTTCGCTTGCGTGTTCAATATGGATACGGGAGTTATTAATCTGCCGACCAAGCAGACAGGCTTTTATTTTTTCGCTGTCGCCCGTCAAAACTATTTCAATGTCGTCATATTTTTCACACGCTTTCAAAGCTCCGGCGCAGATCTCACCGGGCGCATTGTCGCCGCCCATAGCGTCAAGAGCTATGACTATATTTTTTTTGTTCAAGATTTTTCTTTCACCTCATTCCTAATTTCTAATTCATTTATCATTCTGAAATTTTTATAATAAAGCCGACGACTTTTTTTATAAATTGTCATTGTAGCATACGGAATTTGAAATATAATTATGAGCAGGAAATTTTTTTTAGAAAGGAATTTTTTTTATGAAGAAAAAATTTTGGGCAGCTTTATTTTTTTGCGCTGTGATTCTTTTTTCTGGGACTGCTCACGCAGATTTCGCGCCCGTTGATCTTTCACGGCTTTCAAATAATCCGCCGTTTACGTTCAAACTCGCCGACAATGAGAAGCTACCTTCCTCTTACGACTTGAGAAACTACGGCTTCGTTACGTCCGTAAGAGATCAGGGCGCGTGGGGGACGTGCTGGGCCTTCGGCACTTACGCGGCAATGGAGTCAGATTTTTTGAAGGCTTACAGCGGCGACATAAGCAAATTTTATAGCGGCTGGACGAATGAAAATTCAAAGGACGTTAATTTTTCAGTCCTTCATACTATTTTTGGGACGTACTTAGCTTCGAGAAGGTCGGATAATTTTTCAGTTAATAGTAACAATCATCTTGTTACAACTCCGACATTATCGCAGGCCATGAATGCCGGAGGCTATACTCAAAAACTTGTCGCGGTCCTCGCACGGGGCTGGGGCTGGGGGCCTGTTCCTAATGCGGAGCTCTCATATGACATAGTGTTTAATAAATCCTCCAGCGACGTTGATAAAATCACAATACAGAGCTACGACAGCTACACTTCTGTTTTGAGGCTGACCGATGCTTTTTATCTTCCTGTTGCCAGGCCGGATGATAATGATAACAGGTCCGCATTTCTTGATAATTCAGACGACGTAAAAAAATTAATCATGAACTACGGGGCGATTGCTGTCTCTTATAATCACGCCGATGACCCCAGATTCTTAAATACTTCTAACGGTGCTTATTTTTATTCTGACGAGACAAAGAGTTCAAAGGATACGGACAAAGAACCGTCGGACACTAACCACGTAGTCGCCATAATCGGCTGGGACGATGATTTTCCGGTAACGTCGTTCGATGAGATCGACAGACCGTCAAAGCCCGGAGCATGGCTGATTAAAAACAGCTGGGGGCCTAACAACGACGGCGGCATGGACAACAACGGCTGCTTCTGGATTTCGTATGAGCAGTATTTGAAAGACGGCACGGCCTTCTGTGTCGAGTCGGCGGACAAAAAAATTTATACATACGGTCATGACTCGCTCGGCTGGTGCTCATGGTGGGAGAATCAAAACGGAGATTTGACGGGCGAGGCGGCTGCGGTCTTTCAATCGAAGAGGGCTTCGGAAAAATTGCACTCAATAAGTTTTTACACGACGGACAACAACGCCGAAGTAGAAATTTATGTTTATGACTACGGCACAACGCACCCACGACAGATAAACGCGAGCGGCGATAAAAATCTTCCTGCCGACATTTTGAAATATCAGAAAGAAATTGCTCACGTAGAAAAATATACATACAACTACGCCGGCTTTCATACGTTCAAATTTGATAACGGCCCGACGCTCACAAAGGGAAATTATTACGGCGTTCATTTAATCGTAACTAACCCGGAAGATTCTTCTCACCCTATAGCCGCTGAAATGAGGCTCAACGGTTATTCAGATTACGCCCTTGCGCTTGACGGGGAGAGTTATTTTTATGACGGCAGCAGCTGGGTGAATGGAGCGTCCCTGACTCAAAAGAGCGGCGATATTACTTTGCATGTTCCTGCAAACGCCTGCATTAAAATGGCTACATACTCCGATTACGAAGCAGATAGCTCAGAAGAAAATAACAATACAATCGATAATGTATCGATAAGGACGTGGCCGACAATGACTGTCTCAGCCGCAGACTTTGAAGAAAAAAATCCCAACACCGGCAAAGAAAGCGACTACAAGGGCAGAAAATTCACTCAGATTCTTGTAGATAATAACGGCAATGCGTTCTCAGCTGACGTGCCCGTAGCATTTTACATGGCATATCTTGAGGACCTCTACGAGACATCATCGAGTAATGTTTCAAAATACGGAACAGGAAAAATGCCGACGGAAATTGACCCAATGTACCCGGCAGGCTACAAGCCCGACGAATATTTTGTAGGAACTCAAGACGACATAATCTACCCCGTTTACGGACCCGTGAGCGCGAAGACAGAAGCTGAAGGAAAATTGACGGTTGACGCTGACAATCTTGTTTCACTTTTTAACAGCAGCAGAAAAATCGAAGTCCCTACGGGCCACTACGAAGTAGTTTATGCTTATCCCGTGTCATCATCGGACACTGCCCCCAGCATCGTCGGCTCACTGCGCGTCGTCGAAGTTACAGAAGCTAATAACAGCGGCGGAGGCGGCTCGAACGACAGCAGCGGCACTTGTAATTCTAACGTCGGCTTCACGTGGCTGGCAGGTCTGATAATTCCTGCGCTGCTCATGAAAAAAAATAAATTGACAAAAAAAACACTTACGATATAATAATAAAGTAGTTCCCCGAAATGAACGGGGAATTATTTTTTTGGGGACTACAATGGGGACTACAAAAAATTAAAAATTTTTTAGAGCGAGCAAAATTTTACAGAGCAATTTGAAAAAAATAGAATCAAAAATTTTTTGGGGACCTCCCGGAAATTTTTGAGCTATTTTTTTAGTGTCTTTTGCAAAAAAAATTCCCCCCTTAAAAAAATCAGGGGGACTGTAAAAAATTTTAAGCCTCAGATTTTTTTCCTTTTGAGTAAGATAAATAAATTAACACGAGTGCCGCCACGATTAACGCTCCTGCGATTAAGGGCCTGAAACGCACCCAAGCCACCGCAATTACGATTAACGACCACGCAAGGCCGAGCAGGAATGCAACAACGCCCATGCCCGCGCCGATTATTGTGCCGAGCAGCGGAATGACATCGCCGAGAACTGAAAGCGGCTTGAAAATCATTCTTAGGCCAAGAACAACGAGCAGCACTCCGCTGACGCGGATAAGCCACGCGATCATATTATTCTCGGAGCGTGCGCCCTCAAACATTTTCGCCATTCCTACTTTGCCCATGTTGAGCCTGCTGAATGAATAGCCGTTCGAGGCCGTGAACTGTTCAAAAGTATCACGGATAACCTGCGCCACGATTGAGACTTCAGCCTGCGGAGTATATTTGAATGTAACGCGGACATCTCCGACTTGAGGGCTGCCGGGATTTTCGCCGATATAAACGGTGCTGCCCGAAACTGTGATTAATTTGTCCGGGCTTGCCTGATATTCTTTAGGGGCCGCGATTATTTTTGCGACGGAATTAACATCAACGCTTGTTAAATTCATCGGGACTTCTCCGCCGATTGAGTGAATTAAAAATTCCGGGAGTTTATATGCTCCGAAGGTTACGTCTCTTGCCCATATAGTGTTCTCGTCAACGTTTGCAAGCGTCTTGTTGAGCCCTCTATAGTCGGGGTCTTTGAATGAATTTGAGTCAACAGGACTTGACGACCATTCCTTCTCGTAGGTGTAAGTCGTAACGGTCTCCTCGCCTCCGCCTAATTTCTTCCGCGTCTCCGAGTGCGAATGCTCGCGCCATTGATAATATTCAGCGGACTTTTCAATATTAATCGCTTGAATCTCAACGCCGAAAACAGGGTCGCGCAAAATTTCTTTAGTCTCTGCACGTCCGATAGCGTGAATAACTTTTCCCTCAAGTGCGGGATCTATTTTGCTGATGTCCGAAACATCTTGAGTAACGAGTTCAGCCTCGCCGATTGCTCCGGCAGTCTTGAACGTCCTGCCCTCGTTCCACCACAAGAGCCACGTAGCCAGCGCAATAATTACAAAGCCCGCGACAATTCCGCCGAACGACTCGCCTAGCCTTTGAAACCAGTTTTTGCTTGTTACTTCAGTGTAAGCCATTAAAGAAGACCTCCATTTAAGCAATAAAATTTTTTGAGTATTTATTATAATATGCGCCGTATTTAATTGTAATTTTCATTCGTCAATGTTAAACTAAATAAAATTTTTAACAGATTATAAAAATTTAAGGAGCGTTTATTAAATTGGCAACACGAAGAGAGCCTAGATTCAAATTATGCCGTCATCTTGGGGTGAACGTGTGCGGACACCCTAAGGCGTTGAGACGTGCAGATACTAAAAAGAACGCAGCTGCTTCGGCGGCTAGAGCAGGCCAGAAAGTTTCACAGTACGGCCTTCAATTAATGGAGAAACAGAAAATTAAAGCGTATTACGGGATTCTTGAGAGACAGTTTGCACGCTATTTCGACCTCGCAAAAAAGAGCAAGGAGATGACAGGCGTGGCTCTGCTCAAAGCACTTGAGTGCAGGCTTGACAATCTTGTCTATAGGACAGGCTTTGCCCGTTCGATCCGTCAAGCGCGCCAGCTCGTTAATCATGGTCATATCCTCGTAAATGGAAACAAGGTTGATATTCCTTCCTACGGCGTAAAAGTTAATGATGTAATCAGCCTCAAGGAAAAGACGCGCACAAATCCGTTAGTCGAAAATAATTTCAACGGCTTTGTCTCGTTCAGCGTCCCCTATCTTGAGAAGGATAAGGCGCAGTTCAGCGCGAAGTTAATCCGCGAACCCATGCGCGAGGAACTTCCTATCGACGTAAACGAAATTCTGGCGGTTGAGTTGTACTCAAAATAAATAAATTAATTTAAGAAAAAATATTTTTTGCTCTTATCAAGAGAGGTGGAGGGACCGACCCTGTGAAGCCCGGCAACCTGTTTGAATCAGGTGCCAATATCGGCAGCATTAAGGCTGAATGATGAGAGAGAGAAGCAGTGAAACGACAATAGAAAAAATTTTCAACGTACTCTCTTAAATCATTTAGGGAGTACGTTTTTTTTGTGTTTTTAATTTTTATTTCAGGAGGAAAATTAATTGGCAGAGAATTTTATTTTTTCATCGGAATCAGTAACAGAAGGACACCCCGATAAAGTAGCGGATCAAATTTCTGACGGCGTTCTTGATGCGATTTTGAAGGACGACCCTATGGGGCGCGTGGCGTGTGAAGTTTTAGTCTCGACCGGGCTCGTGGTCGTCGCAGGAGAAATCAGCACGAAAACTTACGTAGACATTCCCAAAATTGCGCGTGAGACTATTAACGCAATCGGCTACACGAGAGCGAAATACGGCTTTGACGGCGACACATGCGCGGTCTTGACGGCGATCGACGAGCAGTCCGGCGACATTGCTCAGGGAGTCGATAACGCTATCGAGGTCCGCGACGATGCCTCTATCACGGAGCAGGACATAGCAAAAACGGGAGCAGGCGATCAGGGAATGATGTTCGGTTACGCGACGAACGAGACGAAAGAATTTATGCCAATGCCGATAGCTTTGGCTCATGCTCTGTCGCGTCAATTAACGAAGGTCCGCAAGGACGGGACGCTTTCATATTTGAGGCCGGACGGAAAAACGCAGGTCTCTTTACGCTACGAGAACCGCAAGGCTGTTCACGCCGACACGATCGTAGTTTCAGCGCAGCACCACCCGGAGGTAAGCCTGAAAGAAATCCGCGCTGATATTATTGAGCATGTTATCACGCCTATAGTGCCGGAGAATTTGATTGACGGGAACACAAGAATTTTTGTCAACCCCACCGGGCGTTTTGTTAAGGGCGGACCTATGGCTGACTCGGGACTGACGGGAAGAAAAATTATCGTTGACACTTACGGCGGCTGGATACCGCACGGGGGCGGAGCGTTCTCTGGCAAAGACCCGACGAAGGTTGACAGAAGCGGCGCATATATGACGCGCTACGCTGCAAAAAATATCGTTGCGGCAGGAATTGCTGACGAGTGTCAAATTCAAGTCGCCTATGCTATCGGAGTGGCCGAGCCCGTCTCGTTGAATGTCAACACGTTCGGCACAGGAAAAATCAGCGAGGAAAAAATTTCAAAACTTCTCCGCGAGCATTTTGACTTCAGGCCGGCGGCAATAATCCGAGACCTTGACTTACGCAAACCGCAGTATAAAGCCCTCGCGGCATACGGGCACATGGGGCGGATTGATTTACCCGTTCTGCCGGGCTGGGAAAAGACAGACAGGGCCGAAGAATTAAGGAAGGCCGCAGGAATTTAATTTTTGAAAAGGGGAGTCAAAAAACTTCCCTTTTTCAATTTCCCGTTAAATAAATTTTTAATCCTCCGGCTTCCAGTCGTTAAAGCGTTGAATTTCTTCCCAAGTTGAAGTGAAAAATCTTTTTTCTGAATCTAGCGCACGGATTTTATTCATGTCTGACTCTGAAAGCGTGAAATTATAGACGGCAATATTTTGCTTTATGTGTTCAGGATTTCTTGAGCCCGGTATAGTTGAAAAGCCTTCTTGAACGTGCCAGCGTAAAATTATTTCAGCGGGTGTTTTTCCGTAACGGCCTGCAATTTCTTGAATAACAGGATCTTTGAATAAAACATCATTGCCGCCGTGAGTTCCGCCTAAAGGATACCAGCCTTCGACAGCGATATTATTTTCCGCGCATTTTTCACGGAATTTTTTTCTTTGAGCATAAGGGTGGAGTTCAATTTGAACTATTGCGGGCTTTATTTCAGCCTTTGCAAGAACGTCATCAAATAATTCTTCTTTTACATCGAAATTCGACAAGCCTATAGCACGAACTTTGCCGCTTTTCACAGCCTGTTCAAGTCCGCGCCAGCCCGCCTTGTAATCTCCGACAGCCTGATGAAGATAAAGCAAGTCGATATAATCCGTTCCTAGCCGTTCAAGCATTTTATTAATAGATTCAGCAGCGTTGCCGAAATTATAATCGGTCGGCCACAATTTGCTCGTTATCCAAATTTCTTCACGCGGTATTCCTGACTCGCGGATCGCTGCTCCGACTCCTCTTTCATTTTGATAAGCGTGAGCCGTGTCAATATGTCTATAGCCTGCTTTCAATGCCGCAAGAACTGCATCGTGAGCCTGTTCAACACTTGAACGGAAAGTTCCGAGCCCGAACTGAGGCATTTCGAGACCGTTATTTAATTTAATTTTAGCTTCGTTTGCTGGCTGATTAATAATTTCTAACATTCTAAGCCACGCTAAAAATTCTGTCGGCCACAAATAATTCGTAAAAGGTTCATGTCCCATTCCGAAATTATGTCCGCCTTTGCCGTATAAATGAAGTTCAACTATTCCGCGCTTCTGCCAAGCCTGAATAATCTCAAAACCGCTCTGCCCTGAAAGTTCGTCATCTGAAGACATAGCCGCGAACATCGGAGGCAATTTTTCAGGCATTTCGCGCATTACTAACTGACCATAAATTGACGCAATAAAATCAGCTTTACATTCAGGCTCTGCGCTCTCGGCATTGTAAACGGCCATTAAAGCACCCGCTGAAAATCCTACGATGCCGATTTTATCGGGCTTAATGTTAAATTCTTTTGCACGTGTTCTTAATAATTTCACAGCGGCGTTAATATCTTCAAAAGCATAATTAGGAGTCGCAGGAGCATAATTTCCGCTCAAACCTCCGGCACGGTAACCTGCCATTTTTTCAGCTACGTATGCTTGATAGTCTGCTTCTTCACGCGGAGTTATTTCAACGCGGTATTTCAAAATGAATGTCGCAAAACCCTGCTTCTTAAACCATTCTGCCGCCTCGTAGCCGCCGCTCCCGAAAGTATGATGAAGGAAAGCACCGCCCGGAGCGATAATTATTGCCGCGCCGTTTGAATTTTCTTTTTCAGGTAGATACGGAATTAAGGTCGGAACTTTAACATTTCTGACGAACTGTCCGCGATTTTCAATTTCATACCACTGCTCAAAATCGACGTCAGCTTTATTCGGCTCGCCGTAAAGATAAATTTGATTTTCAAATTTCGGGGCATCAATGTATTTAACAGCCGGAGCTTCTGAAGCCCATGCGGCACCGCTCATCAACGTAATTAACGTAAACGCAATAAATAATTCTTTCATTCTTAAAATCCTTTCTGTGTTTTAGTATGTAGAAAATCTGGTGTCTTTTTCAAGTTCCGCTATCTGAGTCATTTCGTTATCAAAGAGGTAAAACAAGTCCAAAAATCACAAATAAAATTAATTTGAATTTCATTTGTCGAGTCCTTTCTCTTTAAGCCATTGTGATAATAAATCAGCTACTTCGATATTATTCAAGTCCGAGAACATGAAGTGAGTGTTGCCTTTAATGCCTATTTCCGGAAGATGGACAACTTTAGCATCACCGCCGTATTTATTGACGAGTTCAACGAATTTTCTTCCCATTGCTATTTCTGCACGCCACTGATCCGAGCCGTAATTATCTGTAGGTTCTGTAGCAATATGATCGCCGTAATAAATCACGATTGGAAATTTCGTAAACTTTTTGAACTCTTCGAGAGGAATTGCCGTTCCCTCAATAAGTCCGAATGAAGTTTTTATGGCGTCAGGAACTTCACCTTCGGGAAAAAGTCTTGGACTTCCGCCGGGTTCATAAGCCGCGATGGCTTTAATATTGTCAGTCTTTAATGCCGTGAGCCAGCCGCAGCCCCCTCCCTGCGAATGAGTTACAAGAATTGACGGGCCTGTTTTTTCTAATAATTTAGCCATTGAATCCGCAACTAAATTAAAATCAAGCGGAGCAGTGTTAGGAGTTCCCTGACGCATGAACTGATTCAAACTTTCATCATCTTTAGGAAATTGAGTATCTTCGTAAAAATCCGGCCAAAGTCCGAGCCTGAAAAGAGTGAACATAGTGCGGTCATAATATGCCGGTGTTAATGGGCCGTCGCTTGATACGGTGCTGAAACCTGCTTCACCGCGTCTAGGCTGGTCAACAAGGTAAGTGCTGAAACCGCGTCTTAAAAAAATATTTTGAAAACCCTCGCGGCCGTCAGGAGTCGTTTCCCACGTTTTTTTGGACTGTCCGCCGCCGTGAAGAAATACCATAGGAAATTTTTTTGCCTCTAGCGGAATTTGATAAAAGACATAAGCGTGATCCCCGTAGGCTGTTTGTCCTGCTTGGCTCAGCCAGTCAGCGGAAATAAATTCTCCCGTATTTGTTACTGTGCTTCCGCCGATCATAAAACTTCCTTGAGTTTCAAGAACAATAGGTTCAGCAAATGAAGCCGAAGAAATCGTGAAACATGAAATTAAAATTAAAATTCCCAAAAATTTTTTTGACATAATAACCTGCCATTAAAAAGCGTGCTGTTTAGTGTGAGCAACATACGGAGCTTCAAGAGCCGCTATCTCGTCATTGCTTAATTTAATTTCAACTGCTGAGGCTGCTTCTTCAACGTGTTTAACGCTTGTAGTTCCGACGACAGGCGAGCAGATAAAAGGCTTGCTCAACATCCACGCGAGAGCCTCTTGAGCCATTGAACGCCCGTTTTCTTTTGCAATTTTTTCGAGATTATCAACGACAGCTTTATCTTGAGCAGCAGTTTTTTCTGTCCAGACCATAGGTGAAACTGCGTCAATTTTGGTTCTTGCCGTCTGAGTTCCCCACGCATGAGCGCAACGGCCGCCGGCTAAAGGACTCCAAGGATTAACGCCGACTTTCCTGTCTAGGCACAAAGGCATCATTTCGTGCTCTTCTTCGCGGTAAATTAAATTATATTGATTTTGCATTGTTATAAATTTCGTCCAGCCGTAACGCTCCGCAATATTCTGAAGTCTCTCGAACTGCCAAGCGTCCATAGTGCAGGCTCCTATATAGCGGGCTTTCCCGCTCTTAACGACATCGTGAAGGGCTTCCATGATTTCTTCCATAGGCGTGAAAGCGTCAAGCCTGTGAATTTGATATAAATCAACGTAATCAAGTCCGAGACGTTTTAAGCTGTGATCGATTTCAGCCATGATATTTTTGCGTGAAGAACCGCCGCCGTTAGGTCTGCCTGCTCTCATTTCAAAATTGACTTTTGTCGCTACGACAATCTCATCACGGTTGAGATTAAATTCGCGGATTAATTTTCCTGTAATTTCTTCGCTGCTTCCAAGCTGATAGACGTTAGCCGTGTCGAAAAAATTTATTCCAAGTTCAACGGCTCTTTTGAAAAGCGGTTTTGCGTCTTCAAATTCCATTGCCCAAGGGAAAACGCCGTTCTCAGAGCCGGGTTTGCCGAAACTCATCATGCCGAGACAAATTCTCGAAACGTCTACGCCGCTGTTGCCGAGTTTTACATATTTCATAAAAAATCTCTCCTTAAAAAAATTTTATTTTGAATAAATAAATATTAAAATTTAATAATAAAAATTTCAAATTGAAATATTAAATAATTAATTTATAATTTCTATTTATGGATATAAAACAAATTGATTATATTCTTGAACTTGCAAACGTGAAAAATTTTAATCGGGCTTCTGAAAATTTATTTATTTCACAGCCGACTTTAACGTATCAAATTAGACTTGTTGAAGAAGAGATTAAATTTCAATTATTCGACCGTTCACCGAAAGGAGCAGTTTTAACTACGGCAGGTGAACAGTTCTGCACTACGCTGCGAAATATCCGGGACGAATTAAAACGCGCCATTGAACAGGGACAGAATTTCAGTTCAAAATATCACGCAAATATTTCAATAGGTCTGCCTATGCGCTCGGCCTTATATTTTTTACCGGAAGCTATAGAAATTTTTGAACGTGATAACGAGGGAATTTCTATTACTCCTCACTTTTTGCCGCTTTATGATTTTTCGTCTTTTTTGAAGGGCGAAGAAGATATTTTTTTCGCAAGATTACAAGATGTTAAACATATTCCCGAAATAAAAATTCATAGACTTTTTGAAAGCAAAATTTATTTAATCACAGAAAAAAATGACGAACTCGCCGCAAAAAAGATTATTAAAACTGAAGACTTAAAAGGCCGCATTCTTATGGTCGGAGGAGGTTCGCCGCCGGAATTAAAAATAGTTCAGGAAAGAATTATAAGGGCAATTAATATTCAGCATTTCAACAGTAATGACCGCGAAACAACTTTGACGAATATTAAAGCTCACAAGGGCGTTTGTCTTGCTCCGGGATTTTTGAATGATCATAACGGGGAATTCGCTTGGACTTTGTTTGACTGCACGGAAAAAATTTCGTGTGTATTATGTACTCATGCAAGCGAACAACGTGAAGATGTTCACGCTTTTGTAAGATTGTTACAGAAAACCTATAAAAGACACATAGAATTTATGGCTTAAATCTTAAAATAAATTCAATGGGCGATGGGACGCTGGGATTTATTGAGAGTCGGACGGTGGAGCTGCCTCACACTTTTTTGTTTTGAATTGTGCTTCAGGAACAGTTATCTCCCCTTGCTAAGGGGAGATACAATTTTTATTAAATCTTCAAGACTTTCCATAATTCTTCATTTGTGTTTAACGGGATTTTTTCACCTTTTGTAAATCGTCCTATGATTTTGAAATCCTGCGGAACTTTTGATATTTTATTTTCGGGAATCACGGCGATTAACATTCCTGACGAAATTAAAAAACTTTATAATATGCGTTGGGGAATAGAAACATCATTTCGAGACATGAAATATACATTAAATGCGTTAAAATTTCATTCAAAGCAAATTGAATACGCACGTCATGAAATTTTTGCAAGATTAATTATGAATAAAAGACAG
>JAFSXR010000008.1 GCA_017443985.1 Synergistaceae bacterium | reverse complement strand
TCCAAGAGCTAAGAAAACTACTTGCAAAACCGTAAATATCATTCGTGATGTTCTTGTACGCGAGGGCGCACCTGCAGATATAGTTCAGGTTATCGAAGAACCAAGCATCACTTTAACTCAGGAATTAATGAAGAGAGTTGACCTCGTAATCGCAACTGGCGGACGTCCGATGGTCAAATCAGCTTATTCATCAGGCGTACCTGCTTACGGTTCGGGCGCAGGAAACTCAACCGTAATCGTAGACAACACAGCGAACACTAAGGAACGCGCCTACGAGGCCGCAATGAACACGAGAATTTCAAAATGCTCCGACTTCGGTTCAGGCTGTTCGTGCGACGGAAATTTAATCGTCCATGAAAGCGTTTACGATAATTTTGTCGAGGGTCTTGTAAAAGAAGGCGCGTATATCCCGACATGGGAACAGGCCGAAGCAATTAAGAAAGTTATGTGGGACGAGACCGGCCACAGACTTCCTGACACCGTTGCAATTTCTCCGCAGGCTCTTGCAAAAGCGGCAGGCTTTGAAATTCCTGCTGACAGAAAATTTATCGCTGTCCCCAACAACGGACAGAAAGAGGGCTTCACGATCAACAACGCCGAAGATATTAAGAAGTGCATCGGCAAAGAGCATTTCTTCTCGACAGAAAAATTGACAACGCTCTTGACTCTGTTCAAGTATGGCGGAGAGTTCCAGACCGCGCTTGACATAATGCAGGAAATTTTTGACAAAGCCGGCGGAAAAGGACACTCATGCGGTCTTTATTCATTCGATGACGATCATATTCACCGTCTTGGAATGTGCGCGCCTGTCTCTCGCTGCATGATAAGACAGCCTAACAATCGCGGCAACGCAGGAAGCGCGACAAACGGAATGCCTCCAACTAACTCAATGGGCTGCGGCACATGGGGCGGAAACATCGTCAGCGAAAATATTACGCTCAAGCACTACATGAATACGACTTGGGTAGCCCGTCCGATCCTTGAGGATATGCCTTCGCTTCAGGCTCTCTTCGGAGAATTTTACGAGGACGGAATGGACGAAGAGTAAATCAGGTAGGAGTTAGGAATGAGGAGTTAGGAGTTAGGAATTTTTTTCTGCTTCTTTAGTGAAATATAGCCCTCTCGGATTTTTCGGGAGGGTTTATAATTTTTCCTTACACTTATAAAATTAAAAGGCGTTAAAACTATGACATATTCGTTAAAAGATTTTCAAAAATTAAATCAGCCGGAAAAAATAATTATTACTCAACATAGCCGAAAAAGATTTTTTGAACGTGGAATTTCGCTCAAAGATGTCTGTAAAGCTATTGATAACGGAGAAATTATTGAACAATATCCGGAAGATTTTCCCGTGCCAAGCTGTTTAATTTTAGGAAATAATAATGATAAAGTTATTCATGTTGTGGCAAGCATAAACAACGGATTTATATATGTAATAACTGCTTATATTCCGAATATTGATAAGTGGGAAGATGATTGGAAAACTCGAAAGGAGGACTCTTAAATGAAATGTATGCGCTGCGGTAATGATATTTTTGAAAGTACCACTTCTGAAGCAATCGAAATGGACTTTGGGCTTTTAGTAATCAGGAACATTCCGTGCTATAAGTGTGAAAAATGTGATGAAATTTTTTATACGGGCGATGTAGTTTTGAAACTTGAAGAAATTACGGAAAAAGTAAAACAGTTAGAGCAGGAAGTAACCATCATAGATTATCAAAAGGCCGCTTAAAAATTTTGCCCTCCCGGATTTTTCGGGAGGGTTTTAATTTTTTCAATAACACAGCAAACTTTTTCAATGTATAATTAATCACAATTTATAAAAATGCTTTTCAAATTTCAAAAATTATTTGATAGAAGGAGGAATTTTTTTTATGCATATAAAAATTTTTAGGGCCTTTATATTTTTAGCTCTGCTTTCTCACGTGTCCGTAGCCTTCGCGGCATCTCCAATCATAATGAACGGCGACGCGCACGTCGGAGAGCAGGCCGTGTTGTCTGTTGAGGCTTCTCAAATTCCTGCGGGCAGTTCCGTTGAATGGTCAGTAAGTCCGACAACGGGCAAGACCCCCGATAGAATTTCACTGAGGTCCGGAGGCTTTGAATGTGCTTTCACGCCGCTGGACACCCAGCCTATAAAAGTTGTAGCGTCTTTCATTGACAGAGCAGGCAATGTTATCTCTAGTTCCGAAAAATTAATAAATCCCAAAGAATTTGAAATTAATATCGCGGTCGTTGTCGATAAGCCTTTAACTTTATGGGACGCTTCTAAACGTTCAAATTACGCATTAAATCCTGACGCACTAATGGCAACAGCTCCGATAAAAATACGCGCCGTACTCGTGCCGGAATTTAACGGTGCTCACTCTTTTACATGGGAGGCTGACGGGGCTACTGCTTTGATGAGCGCGGACGCTAATGAAATTTTCATAAGGCGCGGAAGCGTCGGAGAGAGTGAAATTTATGTAACGGCGTTCAACTCTTCCGGGATTAAATTAGGAAGCGGCGAGAGCGTTATAAATATTAATATGCCCGTGTCAACTTTTGAAGAGAGCGCAAATAACCGCGAGGCTTGGCAGAACTGGCAGAAAGCTCAGGAGTTATGGGAGAGCAAAAATTACGCCGAAGCCGTAGAATTTGCAAATAAGTCAATCGTTCTTTCACCAAGAGACGGGGAAATAGCCGAAGGCATACGCGCAATGGCTACGAATTACGGAAGATACATGAAGGCTCAAAAATTGCGCGAGGACGCCGAAAAATACGACGCTGAAAAAAAATTTGAAGAAGCATTAAGAAATCTTCGCGCTGCTAATGTCGTCTGGCCTCTTGACGACGCTACGAAAAAAATAAAAGCCATTGAGGAAAAACTTAACGAGCAAAGACTTTTACAGCAGGAGGCTAACTGGCTGCGCGATACCGCCTCAGCTTACGACAACGAGAACATGTATGAAGAAGCACTAGAATTTTATGCTAAGAGCATGGCTGTTATGTCCTCTGACGCGGTAGCGGACAGAATAGATAAAATTCAAAAGAGGCTCGAATTAATTGCCGATGCTGACAGATACGCTAGCGAGGGCAACACTTACGAACGCGAGGGAAAATTAGATGACGCGCTCACACACTACACAGCAAGCGTAATGAGCAACCCTGACGCAACTTTAAGACAACACATCGAGGAGCTTCAGAGCGTTATATCACGCCGCGAACGTCAAGCGAACGCTCTCTACAGGGAAGGCCAAGACCTACAGCGCAGAAACAGATTAAAAGAAGCGTTAGCCCGTTATCAGGAGAGCATGAACCTCTGGGAGAATGACAACGCGAAGCAGAGAATACAGCAGCTCCGTAACGTGAGGCTTGACCCTGATGTAAAATTGCGCGGCCCGGAAGATTTTGGCATAGGCACAAAAATTGAAGCTCAAAAAATAATAAAGTCTGCTGACGGGCTTTACACTGAAGGAAAAATTGACGAAGCCTTAGAACTTTACAGAAGGGCATTAAAAATTTCCCCGTCAAACGAATTACAAAAGTGGGCGGCTCATATTTTTGACATAGTCAAGGAACGCGACACGTCAGCGGCGGCAAACAAACAGATTAAAGAAGCAAACGCGCTCTACAGGGCAGGAAAGATTAAAGAAGCACTCGACCTGTACAGACAGAGCCTTACGACTCATAAAAACGCAGAGATCGAGGAATTTCTCAAAAAGCAGGTGCAGAATTAATTGATTACTTTAGGTTTTTGCAATCTCAAAGGCGGTGTCGGCAAGACTACAGCCTGTCAGAACATAGCGGCGGCATTAGCTCGCACGGGGCGAAAAATCGCGGTCGTTGACATGGACCCTCAAAGCAATTTGAGCGCGGGTTTCGGAGTAATTCCTTCGCCTACAGATCCGCAGGTCTTTGATTTACTTTCGGGCGGCGCGTCATGGAACAACATTGTCAGGCACAAAGAAGGCGTTGACATCATTCCGAGCTCGTTAAATTTAGTTATGGCTGAATTGAACGAGACGGGACTTTTTGATGATGATACAGTTTTGCGCGATGCTCTGAAAAGTATCTCGCCGGGTAAATATGATTATATTTTTCTTGACAGTCCTCCTCAGCTCGGAATTTTTACGCGGAACGTCCTAGCGGCCTGCGATAAAATTATTGTCCCTATGGACGGAGGATTTTACAGCCTGTTTGGTCTAAGGCTGCTCGAAAATTCTCTTTCAGTTCTGAATGACAGACTCGATAACAATCTCGAAATTCTTGGAATTTTGATGACGAATTATAATCCGCGAGTTTCTATTAACCGCCAGAATTTTGATGAGGTTAAAAAAAGTTTTGGCGATGTTCTTTTTGAGAGTTATATAACTCAGAGTGTTGGGCTTATCGAGGCCTCGAGAAGGGGTCTTTCAATTTTTGAATATTCTCCGAAATCTAAGGCCGCGCAATGTTATAAAGAAGTCGCGGAAGAATTGATAAAGCGCGTGGAAGGCAAGGACGCGCCTTTTGATTTAACGAAAAAGAAAGCAACGCGCAAAAGAAAATCCAAGACTGCTGACGCACCGGCAGAAGCCGAGCCCGTTAAAGAGCCGGAGCCTGAAAAAAAACCGGACAACGAAATTATCGAAACGGTAATCGAAATAAAAGAGCCGGAGCCGATAAAAATTTCAACGGCAGGCCCGTATGAAGAAAGCATAAAACAAGATTTGCTTGACATGCTGCCGGAAAGTCAAAAAAAGATGTGGGCACAAATTCTTGCTCCCATCAGCGACATATCGCGCGGCGAAATTGATATTAGACAGCTCCGAGATGATTTTGAAAGCAGCGACAAAGAACGCTACACGTTCTACGTTCTAAATGACGAAGAAGAAAAAATGTTCCCCGTTGCTTTTCCCGACCAGATCGTCGAGCCCATGCGCTGTGTCGTCAAACTTGACGAGAACGGTTCAGCCGAAGTCTTTTTTTAGTTAGGAGTTAGGAAGCAGGAGGTAGGAGGTAAGAGCCTAACTCCTAATTTTTTTTAAGGAGGTCGTTTTATGAAAAAATTTTTATTTTTAGTTCTTTTCGTGTCTTTAATTCCGTCAATCTGCTTTGCCGATCCCGCCGGGACTCTGAAAAATATGACGCTTGAACAAAAAGTCGGGCAGGTATTTATAATTCGTCCTGACGCGCTTGACACGTCATTGAGCCTCGAAGAAATTAACAATGCAAAAGCAGACGGCGTTAAATCAATGAATAAACTCATGCTTGAGACGCTCAAAAAATATCCGGCAGGAGGCTTTGCGCTTTTCTTGAAAAATATAAAAAATCCTGCGCAGTTAAAAAATTTTACGAAAGAGCTGAAAAATTCAAGCAAATTTTTCCCGTTAATGGCTATTGACGAGGAGGGCGGACAAATTGCAAGAATAGCGAACGCAAAAAATTTTAACGTCAAAAAATTTGAGAGCGTTAATAAAATCGGAGCTTCGGGAAAATCACGCGAGGCCGGCGCAGTCATCGGAGCTTATATAAAAGATTACGGCTTCAATTTTGATTTCGCGCCCGTCGCTGATGTTAATACTAATCCCGAAAATATTGTCATCGGCGACAGAGCCTTCGGAGATAATCCTGAATTTGTTTCAAGAAATGTCAGCAAATTTTTAGACGGCCTTCACTCTCAAGGCGTTGCAGGCTGTATAAAACATTTTCCCGGACACGGCGACACTAAATCCGACACTCACAAAGGCAGCGTAGAAGTTTATAAAACTTGGGACGAATTATTAAAAGCTGAAATTATTCCGTTCAAAGAAAATTTAGCGAAGGCCGACAGCGTCATGACTGCTCACATTACCATGAAAAATATTGACGATATGCCTGCAACTCTTTCACATGAACTCGTTACAAATAAATTGCGCAATGAATTGGGCTACGGCGGCGTGATTATTTCTGACGCGATGATGATGAAGGCCATTACTGATAATTATTCTTCGTCGGAAGCGGCTGTACTGGCTATTGAGGCCGGCAATGATATTATCTTGATGCCCTATGATTATATTGAAGCGTTTGAGGGAGTTTTGAACGCCGTTAAATCCGGCAGAATTTCAGAAGAAAGATTAAACGAAAGCGTCATGAGAATATTAAATCTTAAAGAAAAATTAAAATCTGCCTGTTCGTCAGACAGGTTAAAATGGTGGCAGAAGAAAGCCGTTTATCAAATTTATCCGAAAAGTTTTCTTGACACTGACGGGACAGGCTTAGGCGATATCAAAGGCATTACGCAAAAATTAGATTATTTGAAATCTCTTGATGTCGGCGCGCTGTGGCTCACCCCCGTTTATCCGTCCCCTATGGTCGATAACGGCTACGATATTTCAGATTACACGGATATTAATCCAATTTTCGGAAGCATGAAAGATTTTGACGAGCTATTAGCCGAAGCAGAGAAGCGCGGTATAAAAATCGTCATGGACTTAGTATTCAATCACACGTCAGAGCAGCACGAATGGTTTTTAGAATCTAAGAAGGACAGAAAAAATCCCAAAGCCGATTGGTATATATGGCGCGACGCTAAACCTGACGGCTCGGAGCCCACGAACTGGCGGAGCATTTTCGGCGGCAGTGCGTGGACTTGGAACAAGGACAGGCAGCAGTATTATTTACACACGTTCGCAAAAGAACAGCCCGACCTCAACTGGGAAAATAAAAACGTCAGACGAGCTTTATATGACGCGGCAAATTTTTGGCTCGCTAAAGGTGTAGGAGGCTTCAGAATTGACGCGATACCTTACATCAAAAAGCCCGAAAAATTTTTGGACGGCACGCCCGACGGCAAGGACGGCACGGTTAATATTCACAACATGACGGCGAACAGGCCGGGAATTTTAGATTTTCTGCGTGAGTTCAAGCGCGAAGTTTTTGAAGGAAAAGATATTTTCACGGTCGGCGAGGCTAACGGCGTAAAACCTGAAGAGCTTTCAGAATGGGTCGGAGAGCGCGGAGTTTTCGACATGCTCTTTGAATTTAGTCATGTTAATCTGCCTTTTCAAAAGGGCGAAATCTGGTGCTATCCTCATGAATGGAAATTAACGGAATTAAAACACGTACTCACTGAAAGTCAGAACGCAACAAAAAATAACGGCTGGTACCCGATATATTTTGAAAATCATGATCAGCCACGAAGCGTCAATCACTTTTTCCCCGAAGGCGCGGACACTGACAAGGCGGCTAAAGTTCTTGCGGCGGTCTTGATGACTTTGCGCGGCACTCCGTTTATTTATCAGGGGCAGGAGCTGGGCATGACTAACGTATCATGGAATAATATTAATGACTACGATGACATTTCTTCTCACGGTCAATATGAATTTGCATTGAAAGAAGGATTTTCGCCGGACGAGGCCATGAAATTTGTACGCTTCTTTAGCCGCGACAATGCACGCACGCCCATGCAGTGGAACGACAAAGCAAACGCGGGATTTTCTTTTGAAGACGTAAAAACGTGGCTGCCCGTGAATGACAGCTATAAAAAAATCAATGCCGAAGCCGAAGAAAAAAATCCTGACTCAGTTTTAGCTTTTTATAGAAAATTAAGCGCGCTTAAAAATTCTCACTTGGCTTTAATCGCAGGAGATTATCGCGAAATTTTCCCGGACAGTGAAGAAATTTTTGCGTTTGAACGTTCGTTTGACGGCGAAAAAATTACAACGCTTGCAAATTTTTCATTGAAGCCTGTGAAAATTCCTAATGAGATTAAAAAAAGAAAAATAATTTTAAGCAGCGAAAAAAATTTTGACGAATCAGAATTAAAACCGCTCGAAGCAAGAATATATTATTAATTATAGGAGGTTTATTGCATGTGCGGAATTTTAGGTTACAGCGGCGACCGTCAGGCAAGCGTAATATTATTGAACGGCCTTGCCAAGCTCGAATACAGAGGCTACGACTCCGCCGGGCTTGCCGTGCTTGATGACGGCGAAATAAAAATTGTAAAGAACAAAGGAAGATTGCAGGCTCTCGAAGAAAAAATTAAATCCGGCTACGACGTTTCGGGCACCTGCGGCATAGGCCACACGCGCTGGGCGACTCACGGCGAGCCTTCAGAAGTCAACGCCCACCCACTATGGAGCGATGATATGTCAGTCGTCGCCGTTCATAACGGAATTGTCGAGAACTACAGGGAAATCAAAAATAAACTCGCTGAACACGGCTACAAATTTTATTCGCAAACTGATACCGAAGCGGCGGTTAAGCTCATTGATTTTTTCTACAAGCAGGAAAAAAATCCCCTCAAAGCCATTATAAAAGCTATTAAGAATATCGAAGGCTCTTTTTGTTTCGTTCTTCTCTTCAAAGATTTTCCGAATGAAGTATGGGGAGTGCGGAAAGATCTGCCGTTAATCGCCGGTCAGGGTAAGGGCGAGTCGTTCTTGGCTTCCGATGTCTCGGCAATTTTGCAGGACACCCGTCAGGTTTACTACCTTGACAACATGGAAATAGTACAGCTCAAAAAAGGCGTTGTAAGATTTTTTGACACTGAAGGCTACGCAAAACCTAAAGAATTAAGCACAGTAAC